>JACQVM010000082.1 GCA_016209785.1 Candidatus Melainabacteria bacterium
ATTTGATACAGTCCTAGGAAGTACCAGTCGGACAAAATAGGTAAGGGGGTTACGTCTGGGTTGGAGCGAGAGCCAATTGCAGCCGGCAGAATGATAGACACTATCATCAGCATGGCAATAAGAACACCTCGCTTTACCCAATTCAAAGAAATGCGCAGATAACCTGTTCTATAAAAGTAGAGCTCGATAATAATTAGTGGTACTAGGGAAAAGGCTAAATGCAATGAGTAGAAGCGGGTAATAGTCGCCTGTGTGATGGCACCACCAGCACCAAGCAGAAACTCTGCGGTGTTCCAGCCAAGATGCAGTGACTGTACAAGCGGCTGATAAAAGTCACCAATCAGGGGGAATTGATCCATATATGTAGGAAAGGTGGCAAACACTTTGGTTGCCCAAAATGCACGCTGATTCCATATAAGCAGGTATCCTGTAAGTCCAGAGTACATTGACAAAAGCAAGGCAATAAGGGCAATGGCTATGTTAAATTCCTTACCTGGCTTGTAATCTGCATTAATAAACATTCGGAATAGGCGCATAGTAGCAGCAATGATCATGGCATCAGCACCATACTTATGCATTCCTCGTATCAATCCACCAAATGGGATTTCATGCTGTATTTTTAAGATTGAGTCAAAGGCACCAGCCTTGCTAGGGATGTACCACATGATGAGGATTAAGCCAGTCAGGATAACAACAACCCAAATCATGTAGAAGATTGACCCTAGGGCATAGAAAGGGTTGGTTTTTGCCTCGCTTTGATAATGCTCATCAAAAACGTCAATGTTATTGAGGCGAGTTTTCAGCCAATCCGAAACTCTAACGATAGAACCCAAAACTCGCTCAATTCCTTGGCTAAGCAATTCCTCCGGCCTCCAGAGAAACTACCTTTATGGTGTTGCCTTCTTTCTTAACATCAAACTGTCTGGGTGGCCTTGGAGCGGGTCCACTTACTACCTTGCCACCTTGGGCGATATCATAGACGCTTAGGTGGCATGGACAAGCAAACACAGGACCGGCAGGAAGGTAGTTATATCCTTTTAGACACTCCTGGGGCTCTTTGATGAAATTAAAGATGCATCCAAGGTGTGGACAAATACGACTATATGCTACAACGTCTCCACTAGGAAGTTTGACAGCAAATCCAGGAATCTTACGAACTTCTAGAGCTTCTGGGTTGTACTCCTTATAGCTTTGGCCAAATGTAAATGATAGACAGGTCCAATCGTCCGGAAAATCACTTTCAGTAAATACTACGTCTGTAAGGGGTGACGGTTGGTCTGAAGGACCTAAAAGATCAAGAGGCTTAATTGTAGGCCGCAAATATCGTGCTATCGGAGAGGCAAGGAGTCCAAAGGTAAAAGCCAGTGGTACCGCAACTGCTGTCTTTAAGAGTATTCTGCGTGATGTTCCTTCTGTCATAACCGATTAGTCTCAACAGCCTCCAATTTAGTGTAAATCCTATTGGGCCTCATTAGTGTGGTTTTCCTGAGCAAGATCGGTAGGTTTGTTGCTGGAGTGGAAGTTGCGTACATATTGAACTAGCTTATATATGTACTGTTTGTCGAATTTTACATTCTTGGTTCGATCTTGTTTGCCTAGAAAGTCTGGCATGCCTTCCCATTGAATTCCGTTGGCAATGTGATCCCATAACTGATCATCTGTTCTATCGTAAAAGCGTGGAAATTGATGGAAGTTAGCAGGAACAGGCTCCATATTTCTAGCTAATGGTCCATCTCCGTGACCGCGCTTGCCGTGGCAGACAGCACAGTTTGAACCAAACACAGGGTCTATTTGGGCCAACTCATCGTCAGAGACAGCTGCTTGTGCTAATGTCCGACAATAAAAAACTAAATCCCATATCTGCCTGCGTGACAGCTTATCCTTAAGGGTAGGATGGTTTGTGGTTGGCTTGCCATAAGCTAGAAACTGGTACTCCTCAACAGGTTTGCGCTGACGCATGTATTGGGTGCTGGAGAGATTTAAGTTGCATTTTTGAGCAACTCCTTGGCCTTGGGCTCCGTGGCACTGGCTACAGTTCATCTTCTTCCAGACCACAGCCCCATCTGGAATTGAAGGGTTATCGTCTGGGAAAACAACGACCTCAGATGCTTGGGTAATATTTCTTTCGACTAATTGTGCCTCATCGCCCGTGAGGCTGAGCTCATGGCTGCAACCAAACAATGTGGATAGTATAGGAATGAGAAACAGTTGTTTTTTCATACGGTGGGCTTAAAGGTCCAAATGTCTCTAATATCCAAAAAAGGGGATCCAAGAAATAGATGCCCAAATGACAATGAGGGCAAAAGCTACAACAAGTGCTAAAGGTGGAGGACCTTCACCAATCCGATATTCAGCTACTTCTTCATAGTGCTCACTGTCGTCACTTGAGGAAACTGCCGAGGCATCATCTGGGGTACTAAATGGATTACTGGTCATATAGTCTCCTAGCTAACGTTGGGCTGTTTCTTCTCTATAGCAGCTCTAGCTCCACTTTCTCTGTCGTTGAGCATATCAAACTTTGATGACTCGATGTCGTCAAAGTCGCCGTTCTTAAAAGCCCACAACATGGCAAAAATGGCTGCCACAAAGAAGATGCCACAGACGGCAAAAGCTACATAAACTCCTGGTGCTAGCCCAACCTGATTTAAGATGCAATTAGGGCACATTTACTAGTCTCCACCAGAGGCAGGTTCCCATTCTTGTTCTGTGAGCACGGGCAGTTTAACCTGCTCAATTTTGTCTAGCTCACTTAAATTATCTACTGTTTGTTCGTTCTTTTGCTGCAAGGTCTTAACATACGCCACCAGGTACCAACGCTGCTCCTCGGTCAGAACTTCACCAAAACGTGGCATTCTTGTACCAGGAACACCTTCTGTAATGCGATAGAACCAAAAGTCATCAGGATATTGTTTGTAAAATGGACGTGTTAAATTAGCTGGTTTTTTTTCTAGTGACACTGAGTTAGGTCCATTGCCGCGCCCAGATTGTCCGTGACAAGCAGCACAGTTTTGTGTATAGAGACCGCGACCAGCATTGCCTGAAGCGTCCGAGCTTGTATCAACAGTTTTTCTTGCCAACGATGCCTTATATTCTTCAGGTGCCTCAACATAATGGGTCACTTTACGTTCGTTACCTAACGTTTGGACGTAAGCTACTAGATCGTTCATGTCATGGTCTGACAGGTAGCTAAAGCTCGGCATGATGGACCCTGGTTTTAAGGCCCGTGGGTTAATAAGGTGTGCTTTCTGCCATTGAGAAGGGAATTTGCCTCCTTCGTTAGTTAAGTCTGGACCTGTTCGAGCTGTACCTAGCTGGTGAGGTGTTTCATAAACATAGTCGCCTGCTCTAACCAGAGGGCCATAACCACGGTCCTGCAGCCGCGTAAACTGGGTATGACAATAAAAGCAGCCTTCGCGGACAAAAATTTGCCGACCCCGAGCAGGATTTGCTTGGACTGTTTCAATATAGTTATTACCGTGCCCTGTAGGTTTAGGGTTAAAGAGAATCATTGGCAGCAAGACGGTAGTAGTAATAATGGTAAAAAAGGTTATTACAATACCGATGGCGCCCAGGCGGTAACCTTTCATTACGCCTTCACCTCCTGGGGAGCTGCTTTCATCTCCAATATGGCAGGCGTGTACAGTGTCTTGAAGGTGTTATAGGCCAGCAGGATTTGTCCCAAGACTATCATTACACCACTTATGGCTCGCAGCGCCCAATAGGGCCTTATTTGTAAACTCCACTGATCCACAGGCACACCAAAATTCCATCCTGCTGCTTGAATTAGCCCTGCTATGGTAAGTGAGGTCATCATTAAGAGAAAACCTAAAAACTTAAGCCAATAGTGTGCTCGGATAAGCCCTTGGCTGTACCACTGTCGTCCAGTTAGCCTAGGAATGCCGTAGTAAAAGGCTCCAGTAAGGATAAACGAGAAGGTTCCTAACAAGGCTAAATGTGCATGCCCAACTACCCACTGGGTAAAGTGTAGATACCAGTTAATCCAGCGGGTAGCTTGAAATGGTCCTTGCACACAGGTTAGCAAATAAAAAAAGCAAGAAGTTACAACAAAACGTAAGGGCATATTAGTAACAGCCAAGCCCCACTTGCCTTTCATGGTCATAAAAAAGTTAGTTAAAACAGTAAGCACTGGCACAAGCAAAAAGATAGAAGATATTACGGCAATTGCCTTGAGCCACTCAGGTACTGGTGACTGGAGGATGTGATGTGTGCCAGTGGGTGCGTAAAAGAGGGCTATCCCCCAAAAACCAAGCATGGAAAGCCCATGACTATAAAGCGGATTGTTAGTAAGGCGTGGTAGAAGATAATACATCATGCCCACACCAACGGTGGTGAACCACATACCCAATATATTGTGGCCATAAAACCAACCAATAATGGCATCATTCAGTCCAGGTAGCGCTACAAATGTACGCTGACCAATTATGTAAACCAAAGGAAACCAGAAAAGTGAGCCCAAGAAATACCACAATGAAACATAAAGCTTCTTTGTTTGACGGTGAACCACTGTCATATAAATATTGAGCGCAATAAGGATAAGTGCCACCACTGCCATTACATCAAGCACGGCCCCTAGCTCAGCATATTCGCGCCCTTCAGTGTTACCGTTAATAAGTGTGCAAAAAGCTCCAACCATGAGAGCATTCCAGGCCCACATAGTGAAGTTGCCTAGCCGCTCACTCCACAATTTGCTCTTCGTGAGTGCTGGCACCATATAAAACATTGTGCCGACATAACCCATGGACAACCAACCTATGGCGACGCCGTTGACATGCCACATACGCAGGTGAGGCATGGATAATTGGGGAATGTTGTGTACCAAATCGGGCATGGAAAACTCTAGCCCGGCAAGCATTCCTGCACCTATGGCAAATAGCGACCACCACAAGGCAGATAAAAGAAAGTTGCGACTAGCACTGCCTTCTTTATTGCTTAGGACTTTATCTATGAACATGAACTTACCTTATCGGCTTGTAGCGCTGATCCACCAATAAAATTGTATGGTACTTACAACCAAGAACCCATGTTACCTAAAATACCCATAGCGCAGATAAAGATTACCTTATATAACACTAAACAAGCTATTTTAGAGGCTTTGGCTTGATACAAAGCGTAACGCCTTAGCTTAAGCCTAGCTTAGCGATTTAGTTGCAGACCGTTGTATTGATTCATTGCCTTGTCAGTGCCTTCCTTGACCCAGAAACCAATTGCTTGTGTGGCTAAGGTAATACAGCGATGGAAAAGAGCCTGATCCTCTGCAGGCATGGCTGACAAGACATAACTTGCTCTAGCTTGCCCTCCTGGGTCAGGACCTATCCCGAGCTTTAGACGGTCAAATTCTGGGCGGGTACCTAGGCATTCCATAATTGATTCAATGCCGTGTTGTCCGCCTGCGCCACCATTTTTTTGAAATCGTAATTTTCCTAAAGGCAAGGAAACATCGTCGTGGACAACGAGAAGCTGACAGACGGGAATCTTGTACCAGTTAATGACACGGCAAACAGCCTGCCCAGAGAGGTTCATATAAGTACTTGGTTTGACAAGAAGTATTTCTTCCCCTGAAACTGTTATCGAGGCAATCTGGGAAAGCAGCCGACTTTTGTTGCAAAACAAAGCACCAGAGACAGTACCAACAAGCTTGTCTAGCACTGCAAAACCAGCGTTGTGTCGAGTAGATTGATACTCGGGCCCAGGATTACCAAGACCTATTATGGCTTTCAAAGGAGACTCCTGCTTTGGCAAGTAGTGGCAACAGTATAGTGTTGGTTGGTTTGCCAAGTAAGTACTATTTTAAAAAGCATTCAATGCTGGCAGGGCAATCCAAGGCATGTTGAGTGCCAAATACACATTAAGAGCCCGGGTCATGGGATAAACTTAAGAGGCTTGGACAGGGATGGGTTTTCTGTTGTAGAGCTTAAGATCTCATTGAGGCCTTGGAAATGGTTAAAAATCAGTCTTTCCCTTATCTGCCTCATACCAATAGTGACCGTGACGCAATGCTAAAAGCTATTGGTGTGAGTACCTTTGAGGAGCTTATCAAGGGTATTCCCATAGAGGTTAGGGCAAATGGGCTGGAGATAGCCTCTGGAATGAGTGAGCTTACGTTACGACAGCATGTGTCTTCGCTAGCGGCTAAAAACAAGCCTGTCTCGTCTCAGTCGTCGTTTGCTGGTGGGGGCGCATACAATCGTTTTGTCCCAGCTTGTCTGCCGGCTATTGTCGGGCGATCTGAATTTGCTACTGCTTATACCCCCTATCAACCTGAGGTAAGCCAAGGAAGTCTTCAGGCAATTTATGAATTTCAAACAGCTATCTGCTTGTTGACAGGCATGGATGTAGCAAATGCGTCAATGTACGATGGACCAACAGCTTGTGCCGAGGCAGCTTTGATGGCTTGTCGGGTTACCGGGCGCAGCAAAGTTCTTGTGGCTGAAAGTGTAAATCCTGAATATAGGTTAGTTACTCGCACATATTCTAAATTTTGTGGACTAAGCTATCGGGAAGTAAGAACCCCAGATGCTGTCGTGGAGTTGCAGTCCTTAGATCTGGACACTGATCTTGCCGGTGTTATCGTTCAGCAGCCAAACTACTTTGGCTGCTTTGAAGACTTAAGTAAGTTGGGACAGGCGGTGCACAAACATGGTGCTTTATTAATTGTAGTAGCTGATCCTATCAGTCTTGGACTACTCCTTCCACCAGGAGAGTTTGGTGCTGATATTGTTGTTGGCGATGCCCAACCCTGTGGCAACTTTTTATCTTTTGGCGGGCCATCTGCTGGCTATATGGCTTGTCGTCAGGAATTTGTTCGTCAATTACCCGGACGCCTTGCCGGTGCTACAGTTGATAGTCGAGGACAAAGAGCATTTACGCTTACCTTGCAGACACGGGAACAACACATCCGTCGTGCCAAAGCTACTTCCAACATTTGTACTAATCAAGCTTTGAATGCTCTAGCCATGCTTGTTTATTTAACGCTGATGGGCCCAATTGGCTTAAAGGAGGTTGCTGAGATAAGTGTACGACGGGCTCATTACTTGGCTGAAAAACTGAGCTTACTACCGGCAGTGAAGCTTACCTTTGCTCGACCATTTTTTAACGAGTTTGCTTTTGAAACAAAACTTGCTGCTCCGTCCTTGCTTGCCTCTTTACGTGAGTACAACATACTAGGCGGAATTGACCTTTCTCGAGACTACAGTGAACATAAACAGGCAGTTTTAGTTTGTGTTACAGAAATGAATGAACCTTACCAACTAGACGAATATGTGGACTCAGTAAGGCAAATTCTTGCCAGAGCTGAAAATCCTTCAGCCATGCTGGCTAGTGGAAGCGAGGTTAGGGTAAAGTAAGGGCCTTATATAATTTGATCTTTTACTGGAGATATTTCTTAGAGGTAGAAAACTGTTGATGGACCCAGCCGAACAAAAAACGCCCACCTGTGATGATATACAGTTGGCAAACAAACCAATTGAAGTAAGTTCCAATGGACCTAAACCTAATAGTAAGAAAAGTCAACCTAAAGGAGGGTTTGTTGGGTTTGTTCGTGAGATTGTTGAGCTTATTGTTGTTACCTTAATCTTGCTGATTGTTATTCGCTGGCTCTTAGCTGAAGCTCGCTATATTCCTTCTAGTTCAATGGAGCCAACGCTGCAGATAAATGATCGCCTCTTGGTAGAAAAGGTTTCAGGCCACCTAGGCAAACCAATCCAGCGGGGGGATATCTTGGTGTTTTATCCGCCACCTTTGGAGATGGGTGGCAAGGACTTAAGCTATGATCCCTTAACTGTTCTGGGCCGATTAACTGGGCTGCCCTTTTTGCCTTACGAGCAAGCCTTTATTAAGCGAGTCATTGGCTTGCCTGGAGATCATATGCGCGTACAAAAGGGTGTGGGAGTTTTTATTAATGGTGAGCTCTTGGATGAATCGCTTTACACCAGAGAACGGCCTAACTATGACTTGAATGTTTTAGGCGATATTGGTGGCCGGTCTTCCCAAGGAGTAATGATTAGTCCCTACGGCAGTAGCAAGGAGCCGATTATTGTACCAGCCGGACATTTATTTATGATGGGAGATAATCGCAATAACAGTGAAGACAGCCATGTGTGGGGTTGTCTGGATCAAAAGCGGGTTATAGGACGAGCATGTTTGCTGTTTTGGCGACGCCTTGAACCGCCGCGATATCCACGGTTTTTGGAAGGTGAGCCTGACGATTAAGCCTAGCCAAGAGGCAAGAATTTAAGTTACTCAGTCCGCCCCTGGTTGTATCTGGGTATAACGCTTAAGGGTGCTGTGCCTGAGGTCAGTCTATATGGCTAAGAATTTAGGCTCAAAAGCCAGCAAGAAGTCATTAGCTAGCAATATTTATGGGGACGCAATTAGTGCGTATATTGAGGAGTGTCGCCAGTTTGTAGCACGGGCTCGGCGACAAGAGGTTGTCAATCAGGTAAAACCCTCTGATTTATCTAAGATGCCATACACACAGGAGCTTGGTAAGCGTAAAGCATCCAATGGGCTTACCGATGGGGAACTCCAGTGCAAGGAAGAAGCCCTGCGTCAGTTGGAGGACAATTTAGCCAAGCGTGAAGTCGAGCTAATTGAGCGGGAGATTAAGTATTACAGCTTACAGCAGGAGCTGGATCAGTTAAGGCCATTGTCTGGCCTCTACAGGGTAGTCAGAGCTATGGCTACTGAACGCAAGCTTGACTCGTTGCTTGAAGCTATTACTCGTGAAACTAAGGTTATGCTCAAATGTGATCGCTGCAGTGTTTTTGTGCTTGAGGCAAGGACAAAGGAGTTGTGGGCACAGATAGCCCAAGGATTAGAGAAGGACAAAGTTGTGCGTGTTCCTATTGCTGGGAATAGCATTGTTGGGCTGACAGCCCGTACTGGCAAGCTGGTGAATATTCCTGATGCGTACAGCGATTCTCGTTTTGATCCTGAGTTTGACAAGATTACAGGATACTTTACCCGGAATATTCTTTGTGTACCAATGCACAATCGCAATGCGGAAATCATTGGTGTGTTTGAAGTATTAAACAAGGTTGGCGGTCCGTTTAGCCAGGATGATGGGGAATGGCTAGAGGCACTTGCTGCCGTAGCTGCTGGCTTAATTGAGCAGGCGCAGTCTTACTCAGAAATTGAGCATTTTGTCAACAAGACTTTAGAGACACTGGCACAGACCATCGATAAGCGTGATCCTCTTACTGCTGGGCATTCCATTAGGGTTACTAAGTATAGTCTGATTCTGGCAGAACAATTAAAGCTGCCTGAGGCGGACATGGATGTTTTGCGATATGCAGCGATGATGCATGACTATGGCAAGATTGGTGTTCCTGAGGCAATTCTCTGGAAAAATGGACGGCTTACGCCGGAAGAATATGCTTTAGTGCAGACTCATGCACGAATTACTTATGAGCTGCTGTCTAACCTTCCTTTCACACGTAGGTTAGCATCGGTTCCTTTTGTGGCTTCTTGCCACCATGAGAAACTAGATGGCTCAGGCTATTACCGGGGACTGAAAGGAGGCGAGATACCATTTTTGTCACGGATTATAACGGTAGCAGATGTTTTTGATGCACTGACTTCTGTAAGACATTATCGCAATCGCATGAACATTACCAAGGTAACAGAGATTATTGAATCCGGCAGGGAGAATCATTTTGATTCTCAGGTGGTTGACGCGTTTATGCGTCTTCCTTGCGATCAGGTTTTAAAGGTTATGGAGTCTGAACGTGGACAAATTGTGCCAACAGAGCTTGATTTGTTCAATAAAATTAGTTGGCAGCGTCTAGTTGAGCTTTGTGATGGAGCTAAAGCTGAGTCTTGTGAAGCAGATCTGCAGGAGTTGTTTGAGCGGATTTATAATGCTGGATTACCTTCAGATTACCAAGCTTTAGACTAAGTTCTTGTGCAAGAATTTCAAGCTTACTTTCAAAGTATAGATGACTACCTAAAAAAGGTTTGCGAGTCAATTTTGAACAAGGTTGACCGGGCAACATACAGCATGCTAGTGGAGTGCCTCAAAAGCGAGGATCCTGAAGCAGTTGATGAAGCAATCAGTCAATTAGTAAGGGAAAAACGTCTTTTAGCCATTGCTCCCCTTTATTTGGTATATGTAGCTCACCCTCATTCTTGGCTGCGTGCACGAGCAAGATTAGCTCTCAAGTCACTAATTGCAGATGAAGAGCTGGTACGGCTTACCCATGGTAAAAATGTTTCTGGTTCAGTTGAAGCGTTAATTCAAAAATTTGGTCATTATAAGAGTACTTAAGTCTTGAGATTAAAACCATCTTTGGTACGTGCCTCTTTATAAGCTCTACAATGGTGGCTGTAAAGCTGGAAAAGTCTATGGATATGTACACAAAACAAAGACTTCAAACCATAGTGTTTGTCTTAACAACCTTTGTGCTTACAGAGTTGACGGTTATGCAAACTCTTCAGGCTCACGAAGGAAGCCTCATTGCACCCACAGTTGCCAACCTTGCTTTGTCTTACGCAAAAGACCAAACGAGCTTGCTGGTTGAGCCGGATAAGTTACAACAAGCTGAAAGCCAGTTGAGGATTCAGATAAGGGTTCCTCATAATAAGAAAGCACAGGATCACTTCACGGCTTACCCATATCCAGTCAAGCCGCCTATTGCTCCGACTGTTCAACCACTCCCTGATAAACCTAAAGAAATTAAAGGCTGGCTCATGCAGTCTGGGTATACAAACAGAAGGGCCAACAATTTTGCTTATCCATTATTTGGCTGGCGCTGGGAGTATGCTTTTTCCGCGGCTGTACGCCGGGCAGGCTGTAGCGTACCGCACACCATTTTGGAGATGTACCCATGGTGCACTAGTATGGTCCCTTACATCTTGCCAGAAATTAAGAGGCTTAATAGTGCTGAACAAGAACGTAGGGCTAGGTATTTTAATACAGTGGCACAATGGCAAAAGGATTATGTTGAGCTAGAAAATGAAGCTACCCGTAAAGGCTTATATCCTGTGGAATTTCGCATGGTTGGTGGCAGACAAGGGTGTGTGAGATTGCAAAGAGGAACTTGGTGGGTTCAAGGTACTCATAAGGTTCCAGGACTTATGTATTACTGGCAGGCTCCTGTTACTGTGGGCGAAGATTGCTCAGTAGTGCTAACTGAAAGCAATGCGCTTCTTATTCAGGGAGGCTGGTAGATAACTGATGAATCATAACTTGAATGGACGGCTTAGCCTGGAGCTGAAGTTTTAAGGTCTTGCTTACCATTTCCCGAATAGCAACACGCAAGGCACCAATATCTTGCTTTCCAGCATCTCGAAAGCCAGCAACGAACTGAGCAATTGCCACGCACAGTTCTTGTTTGGTGTTAAGCCAGTCGGACGATTGCAGAAATCCTGAAGCACCTCCTTCGATGGTTGGTCCAGAGATGAGTGTCAAAGAAGAGTCCACGACGCAGCCAACTGTAAGGATTCCTTCTAGGCTGAGTGTTTTGCGCTCGTTGACAGAAAAAGTTGTGACTCGCTCACCTTGATCCCGGTTGTACAAAACTGCTTGTGACTCAATTTCACCGGCTACATGTGCTCCGCCATTGCCTATTTCCAGAATCTCACCATTTTTTAGCGGGAACACAGACTCTGGTGTCATGCCCCACTCATAAGCCAACTGTGCGTGGTGCATAATGTGCCGACCCTCAGCAAGGCCTGGTATGAAAAACCTAGGCTTTATGATGGAAAGCATTAACTTAAGCTCTTCTTGGGCTGCATGCTTTGATACATGTACACCATTTTTGGCTCCAAAGAGTGCTTTAACGCCTAGACAAAGGAGCTGGTCTTGGATCATGGCCAATCTGCGTAACCTGCCTGGAGCAACATCAGCACTGTAAATGATGGTATCAGACTCTCTTGCAAGCAGTTCTGGGTTCTTGTTGTAGGCTAGCTCTTCAAGGATGTTGAAAGGATCACCCTCATGTCCTGTGGCTATGACCAATACCTCATGATCCTGAAGAGCTGGCAAGTCTTCATGACTTGCCTCAATTTTGCGGTCGTAAACTAGATTACCTGTAACTGCTGCTACAAGTGCTGTTTGTATTAATGTTTCACCAAAGAGGATTACCTTGCGCTTAAGGCTTTGGGCTAAATCAAATAAGATTTGCAGACGATGTGTGTTGGTGCCAGGAAGAACTACAATCACACGTCCAGTGGCCTCGACAATCTGTTTAGTGAAATTGCCGACGACTGATTTTTCTGATGGGGTGTAACCGTGATGTTCGACGCCAGCGGAATCGGAAATGAGCAGCAATGCCTCACCTATTTGAGTAAGCCTGGCAATATCCGTAAGGCGTTTGTCAACTGGTGTTTGATCAAACTTAAAACTGGAGGTGTAAACAATCACGCCCTCAGGCGTTCCAATCCTCAAGGCGCAAGCATCAGCAATGGCATCATTGACTTGAATCCATTCGACTTCAAAAGGGCCAATTTGATAGGGATGCCGAATCTCTATGGTATCGATTGTGGTGTTATGTCCCTTGTTCATTAGCTGTTGTGCTGTCAGTGTTGCTACAAACCTGGGTCCCATTATGCGAGGAATTGCCAAGTGATTTAAAAGATAAGCAACGCCGCCGGAGTGTTCCTCGTGACCGTTTGTTAGAAGCAGTGCCAAAATACGCTCTTGATTAGCCTCAAGGAAGTTTGTGTTTGGCAAGATGAGATCGACGCCAGGTAGGTCCTCTGCTGGGTAGGCTGCACCAGCATCGATGAGGATGAGTTCGCCACCCCAACTTAGTATCCATAAGACTTGTCCTACCTCTGATTGTCCACCCAGTGGTATCAGAGACAGCCTGTCGTACCTTATTTGGGCACTGCCGGTTACAATTCCTGCCATGACCCTTCCCTATATGCTTTAATCCATGACAATTGTAGCGACTTAACGCTAGATTAAAGCTTAACCATACATCAAGCGAGGATCTAGCATGCTCAATCTTTCACAGGCGGTGTTGAGGATTTTAAGTCCTGTTCTAGATGCACCAGCTCATGGTCAGCGCCCAGCTTTAATTGTTGGCAGTAAAGACTCTGACAGTTCACAAGACATGGTCTTTACCGTCTGTGATATCGATAATCTAATTGGCAGGGCTCAGGCTGCCCTTGAGCAAGCTGGTGTAGGCCGTGGGAAGATAGTTTTATTGTGTGCACCTAATAGCCCTGAACTTGTTGCGTGCCTTATAGCTACCTGGAGACTTGGTGCGATTGCACTACCGGTTGACTTTCGTCTTACTAAGGGGGAGGTTGAAAATATTGCCGTACGTGTTTGTGCCAAGGTTATTTATTCTTCAGAGCCCTTAACTGAAATAATTGAGACTATTGTGCCTCAAAAGTTTCCTAGTCAGCCGGCATCATATGATGCTCATCGTGCTTGCATGCTTGACTTAGATTTGCCAGCACTAATTATTTTAACTTCGGGAACAACAGGAGTACCCAAGGGAGCAGTACATGATCTTGGC
>JACQVM010000090.1 GCA_016209785.1 Candidatus Melainabacteria bacterium
CAGGACAACATGGACACAGTTGTTTATCAGGTGGTGCGTGATCCTGATAAGACAGGTGAGTTTATGCTGCAGGTGTCTGGCTTTCCTGGCAATCCGTCTTCGTTACAGCTGAGAGCTAATCCGCCGCAAAACATCCTGAAGGGTATTGTGGGACCAATGGATCGTGCTACAGGTTTGCCAAAAGTGTTTCAGTATTTAGATAAGTATGACCCAAGCGGGACTCCCCAAGACACTGTTGCTGGCAACCAGATTTCAAACTTCACTGGTGTTGTAGTGAACTTTGAGCTTAAATCTGCTAGTGCAGGAGACACGGGGATAGCAACTGTTGGGTTTAAGAGTGAAGTTTTTATGCGCAATAACACCTTAAGTGTTGTTAGCGGCACGTGATATGGGGTAACGCTTATGAAAGCTTCTTACGACAACTTAGATTACGCAACATCCTTGTCAAGTCGGGCAGATTTTCGGAATCCTCACTCAGCAGACGGGTTTTCGCTGGTTACAGTAGCAGCTCTTGGAGCTGTATCTATGCTTTGGCTATTTGCAATTTCTGCTGCTGTGGTGCCTGCGTACCAGAAGGCCTCTGAGAGTCGCTACTTTACTGTCGTACGTAGCTCCGCAGAGGCAGCCTTAGATTACACTGTCAACGAGCTTAATCAAGCCATGGCTGCTGGGCAGGTATCTGCTATTGATGATACCAATGCCGATGGCGTTCCAGTCATTACCTCAATACCAACTGATGCCATAGGAAACAGTCTTGCTACAGCTTCTGTCCGCATTAATAATGTGGCAGCACCAACTACTTCTTCTATCTATGATGCTCTTCTTGTGCCAGCCGATCCGGGAGACAATGGTTGGAGAATAATAGAAGCAACTGCTACGTATGCAGGTTTTAGTCGTACTATAAGAGCTATTTTGCAGCCTCAGCTAAGCTCAACTCCATCAACCACAACTACTACCCAGCCTTACTTTACATATGCAATGTTTGGTAGAAGTTACTTAAGCATGTCTGGAAATGCTCGCAGTGACGGTTATGATTCCCGGCTGGGTGCCTACACTGCGTCCCCCAGTACTGCTAACAGAGATCCACTAGCGGGAAGTGTAGGGAGCAATGGCTCTGGTACTCTCTCCGGTAATGCAGTTGTAGGAGGTGATTTAGATATCTTTGTCCAGCCTCCTGGAAGCTCCGTTGTAGCCAGCCGTAGTGGCAATGCTACTGTCAATGATGAGGTGCACTTAAACGGCTCAGGTAGTGGTGGGTTTGATGGTGATGGGAGTGGGACTGACAATGTTTTGGGCATGAGTGTAAGTCCACGACCGCCAGACTATAATGCCTATCAGCCTCTACAAACCAATTCTGATATTCAGTATCCAGCGGCTCCTACGGCTCCTGCAACTGCCTATAATGTTGGCACCATCTCGGTATCTGGCAATGGCAGACTGATAGTTGATCCTGCTGCATCAGCTCCTACTGGCTCTATAGTTGTGTCAGGCAATAATACATTGAGAATTCCGCCGGGTGATTATGTTGTGTCTTCCTTTAGTACTTCAGGTAATGGTTACATGGAAGTGTTAAGTTCAGTCACTACCCCCACTAGGATATTTGTTGAAGGTGTTGTGCCTGGATCAAATGCAATTCAAATATCAGGTAATGGGATAGTTAACCAGACTAGCATTCCCGCCCGAATGCAGTTTTGGTACAACGGCTCCCTGAACATCAACCTATCCGGCAATGGCAATATGTATTCAACAACCTATGCACCCAATGCTACGGTTAACATTTCTGGCAATGGAACTTACTATGGCAGCGTGGTTGCTAATACTGTCAATAACTCAGGCAATGGAATGATTCATTACGATAAGTCCTTGTCAGATACTACTCAATCTGGGGCTTTGACGTTCACTACGACCCAGTCAACTATTCAGTTTTCAAACCTTAAAACCATAAGCTGGCAGGAGTTGTAGGGTATAGTACTGCATACACCAACTGTAGAGCAGCACCCACACTACTAAACTAAGCCTCAACACCTGGTTCAGGTATTAAGCTGTTTCAGCAAGCGGACGTTGGTCGGTAGATTCGTCAAGTGCATCGCCGCTGTCTTCTTCGTCCAGGTCGCCGATGTGAATGAGCTTTACTGGCTTACGGTTTGGGAAGCTGGCTATGAGGTCTAACTGTCCACCCATTGCTTCGACATATCGCCTTATTGTGCTCAGGTAAGCATCTGCTCTTCTTTCAAACTTGGATAGGTCACCTTGCCGTATGTCTAAGATTTCGGACAACGTTACTTGAGAATACTTGCGGGCCTTTCTCAACTCACGTAAGGTCATTTCCTCGGCTAGTAGCTCCTGTGCCCTCGCTTCAATCTTCTTGCGCCGCTCGGGAGAAAGATGTTTCATGTAGTCATCGTGAGTAGTCATTTCCCCTCTCTTTCTTGCTTGCTCTTAGTTTTCATTTTGTTGTCTTTTTAAGTGCTGGTCAAATAGCTTCTCTGCCTGCGGAATATTGGTTTCGTACCAACGTTTATTGCCTTGTTTGTTGCCTCCAAGTAATATTACGCCTTGTCATTTAGGGTCGAAGGCAAAGAGAATCCTCATTGGTGCCCCTTCGTATTGGAATCGTAGCTCTTTCAGGTTGGCTAGATTGGAGCCTTTGAGGGTGTCCACATATGGACGAGCAAGCAGAGGACCACATTCCTTGAGTAGTTCGAGGTGAGCTAACAACTCATCTTGGAGTCCCTCTTCCTGGTCATTTAGCCAGTCCGTGAATTCGTTTACATAAACTAACGACCATGGCATAGAATCAATATATTGCTTCTGCGCCATATTGTCAAGCTCTGAGCTTATTAACTCTAAATCTGCAATCCGATGCTAAATGAGCCGCTAGGATGAATTACTTTTGGCTTGGTAAGTCCTCTCCAAAGAGTATGTACCAGTTTTTTTCAGCACTCCGCCTTAATAGGGGATCTTTTAAGAAGGAAGAAGTGGTGTCCAGCAATTTCATTGAAAGTTGTCCTTTGTCCAGATGCGGTTTAATAGCTCTCAAATCATCAAGGTCTTTTTCCCGTGCACTAAAAAGTTTTCCCAGGCAGATGTCATACACGTCTACCACATAGACTTTCAGCAATCCAAAAGAGCCCTGGAACTGTAGACGGTTTTCCCAACCGGCTGGGAGATAGTGTGACTGGAAGTGCGTCAGGACAAGGCGATAGCGCCGCTGGAGCTTATCGAGTAACTGCTGCTCACTTCGAAGTGGTAGTGGCACTTCATTGACGACATCAATGTCCTCGGTGGAGCGTGACAGATAGCTAGACAGGATTAGGGCAATGGAGCCACCTATCTCTAAAGTCACCGGGACACTGACACTGCTGCCTAGCTCTCGCAAGAACTCTTTTACTGCTTCAGGCTTGGTGCTATCCATAAGGTGCTCCTTCAATAGTGGAAAGCCAGGCTTACCGAGATCCTCGCGCTGGATAGCCTCAAGTCTTGCACGCACAGGGCTGTGAGTGAGCCACTCCTGAAGCCGATTTTGCCCCCAATAGTGCTGTAATGCTTGTGTGCTGTCACGTAGCAGCAGGCGTGTTCGGAAATCCGGTGCTCCAGATTCCAGAGCCCTCTCAATTGCTTGCGCTAGTGCCGCTGGATCGATTTCTGACTTTCCCCAGACTAACTCCCATAACTCTGCTCTGTCTTGAGCCATTGCTTACCTATATGTCTCACACCTAAAAGACAGCCTGCCATTCCTGTCAATATTCTACAAGGGCATACAGCTGCTTTGCCAAGGGCAGAGTTAGATGATTCTCGTTGTAGGATCTATCCAGACGTAATGGATTCTGCTCATTGCGGATTGTAGACAAGGCTGACAAGAGCTGTAGGAGGCAAAATCGTGACTTGCAAAACATTGGAAGAAGCGCTCAAGGAAGTCCTTAAGGA
>JACQVM010000074.1 GCA_016209785.1 Candidatus Melainabacteria bacterium
CAGTACAACACTGCTGCAAAAACCTTACAAGCTGTCAAATCATAGCATGTAGAAAGACAATTATTGTTCTTGCCATGTAAACTAGAAGTACTCATTTCCAAGTTATGAGTACCTGTGCACAGAGGTGACATAATAATGCCCAAGGATAAATCTTATGATTGCTGGGGTTAGCACAGTTATGGTAGTGGGAAAAACAAGGTTAGTGTCTACTGCTGCAGGTAACAGAACGGTACTGGCTAGCATGCTGTTGTTGCTACTTCTAGCCTGTTCGCTAACAGCTGCAGCGCACGCATTGCCTGCTGGTTTTGCTGAGGCTGTCCAAAGTTATAAGTCATGCCGGTATTCGCAAGCCTTATCACAATTCCAAGCAATAAGTAAATTGCATGGCTCTGATGTCCTTACCCGCTACTATATAGGCTTGTGTTATCACAGCTTAAATCAAGTTGGTAAGGCACAAAATGAGTATGAGTGGGTTGCAATACACAGTGCTGATCCTGCCTTAAAGCACAATGCTCAAGTTGCCTTGCAACAGTTAGGGCAGTACCAAGCACATAGAGCCTACCAAGGTCAAGGAAATACTTTTGCCAGAGCAAATACAGGTAGACCAAGAGTGATTGACTTTTACACAACCTGGTGTGGCCCATGCAAACGTTTAGCTCCTATTTTGTCGCAGGTAGAGTCTGAGTTTAAGGGCAAGGTTGAATTTGAGCGACTTGATGCAGAGTCCCCAGAGAATGCTCAGTTAGTGCAACGGTACGGGATAGATGCTTACCCAACCGTGATATTTCTTGATGGACGTGGTCTACAAGTAAATAAAATTGTTGGGCTGACTGGTAAGTCAGAATATGTATATGCAGTTCAGCAATTACTTAGATAGTAAGGCTCATGATCAAGCAATACCCTGGACAGTTTGTTACCTTGGAAGGGCCAGAAGGCGCAGGCAAGACAACCCAAGTTAAGCTTCTTTCCAAGTACCTGGACACCCTAGGTCATAGGCATGTTGTAACTAGGGACCCAGGCGGAACTGCCTTAGGAAGGCAAATAAGACGTATATTGCTTAACCCAGAGACACCGGTGAACCCTGTGACAGAGTTACTGCTGTATGAGGCAGATCGAGCACAACATGTATCGGAAGTTATAGTGCCTGCATTAAAGGCTGGCATCTTAGTTTTATGTGATCGCTACACAGATTCTACTTTGGCTTATCAAGGTTATGGACGGGAGTTAGATTTTAAGCTAATCCTTGAGCTGAACGAAATTGCAACCGGTGGACTCACACCAGATCTTACAATTTTGTTTGATATAGATAGCAGCATGGGGCTGGCTCGTTTACATCCTAGCGGGCACGATCGTTTGGAACGAGAAGCATTAGCATTCCACCAGAAAGTTCGTCAAGGATATTTAAATCTGGCTGAACAAGAGCCGGAGCGTTGGCGTATTATCGATGCGACACGTCCACTGAGCCTTGTTCAAGAAGATTTGCGCAAGCTTTTAGCCGAAAAGCTGTCCTTGCCGGAACTTGTAGAAAGCTAGGTAAGCTAGCAAACTATGGTTTAACCCTGTAGGAAATCTCTGCACCTAGTGCGTCCAAGTCTTTACGCAAATCAGCTTCTGTTGATTGTTCTAGGGTACCACCGGTTGCAATCTTTAATGATTGTTCTTTGCCCATCAAATCCTTAAGTCGTTGATTGAGATGATCATAATCTGTCTGAATAAGCTTGTTTTTGGTTTTTGACTCATCCAAGAACTTGCGCAAATCCTCAAATACGGTAGTTAGTGGTGGCAAGGTTGGTGTGGATATGCCTTGTTGCACCACAATCACAGGTGGCATGTAGTTTAAGTAAGGGCGATAAGCCCAGGGATAATAAAAGCCTGATGGTGCTCGCCAAAAATTTAACTGCCTGCCTCCGCCGCTTATGGAAAAGTAGCCATTAGGTAAAGCCATGGGCATACCATAAACAGGGTAGCTGGACGCGTAAGGGCTAGGATAGCCATAGCTTGATTGGTAGGGGAAATAGTAAGTTCCTGTCCCCCAGCCAGGACCTCCAACGGAGCCAGGTGCGCCAAAAGGCTGTATGCCGCTAGCTTGTGGCCACGTGTTACCACCATACATTGAGGCAGGTCGCGGCCATGGCCCAGGGACTGTTTGACTATCTACACCTATCTGTGCTTGACAGGTTGGTACTGCCAAGCAGATAGTCAAAAGCAACAATGCTATGATGATTTGTTTTAAATACATTGTCATACTCCTGGGCTAGGTTTAAGAGCCGTCATTTGCCAACACTCTTTGCTGGGACTTGCTTTGTGCTTGTGTCATTTATCTGCTGGAAGGTCATTGGACTAAACTCGGCCATAGGTTTTGTCTTGGGACCTTGGAAAAAAGCCTTAATAACCCACTTATATGATTTTAAGACCTTGTCAAAGGTCCCTGTCATTTCAATATCAAGTCTTCCTTCGCTCCTATGAATTGAAGACTCAAGCTCATAAGACACAAGCATTGGGCTTAACTGCAAAACCTTGCCGTCAACCGTACCTTGGCCAAATTTAGTGGTGATCAACCCTGAAACAGTGTCGCCATGCTGAGACAAAAGAAGAGTGACCTTGGACAAGCGCAATTTTTTGGTCAAGGCACGAGATAAACTCTTTTCATTGGTCAAAAGCTCATGATCCAATAGACCGACAAACTTTCCGTTTAACTCAACAGGGGCATACAAATAGGATTTTGCAGCCCAAACCAAGACAACGGCTAAAACAAGCAACAAGACAAGCCTTCTAGTTGCCCCGGCAGTGTCGGAATTGCGAGAGGCACGGCGTGGTTCATTACCTTTATGATATGGCAGCCACTTTGTACTGATATCTTGCCCACACTTTAAGCAGTAACGGAAGTTGGCTCCTGAGGTTACAGTTTTGCAACTGGGACACACCTTCCGTACTGGATCAATGGTTGTTTGATTTAACACTGGGACACTGGGAGCCACAATTGGTGGTCGAGAGGAAACCGTCTTAATGGTCGGCTGCTGTGGTTTTTTGTCGCTAGCTTTTAGAAGAGCTTGGCAAAATTCTTGTACTGCAGTAGGTCTTTCCCAAGGGTTTTTAGATAGGGCACGCAACACCACATCATCAAGCGAGCTAGGAATACCTAAATCTATGCGCACAGAGGATGGTGGTTCTGGCTTTACATTGAGGTGTCCAACCACAACTTCCGCTGTGTTCTTGGAATGAAATGGTGGCTTGCCTGTCAGCATCTCGTACATGATGATCCCTAAGCTATAGATGTCTGAACGGGCATCTGCTTTGCGTCCCCTTAATTGTTCAGGAGACATATAGGCAGGTGTGCCTAGTATTGCGCCAGTCCTAGTAAGACTTAATTGCACTACAGCATCCGGATCGTCGCTCAATGGTTCTAATTTAGCAATGCCAAAGTCCACTACTTTGACAAAATCCTCTAGTCCATTGTGCGTAATTAGCATGATGTTGTCAGGTTTAAGGTCTCGGTGGATGATGCCTAAGGCATGTGCTGCTGCTACAGC
>JACQVM010000075.1 GCA_016209785.1 Candidatus Melainabacteria bacterium
ATATACTACTTGCTTTTGCTGTCAGGTTGATGAGGGTAAATTATGCCTGGACGTCCGAACATCATCTTGAGAAGTGGTGCTCGCTGGTTTAGGACTTGACTAATCTGACGTGCAGCAAAATCAACGTTGGCAGCAGCAGTCTTAACCTTACCCATTGTCTGTTTAAGATCTGTCGTGAAATCTGGTTGGTTCATGAGATTGTCAACGCGTACTAAAGCATCCTTGGCGTTAGCAATAACGTCCTTAAGATCGCTGCGTAAGTCTGTGTCGCCAGCTACCTTATCAATAAGCTGTACTGACTTGTGGATGTTCTCTGTAGAGCTGTTGAGCTTTCCTAGCGCCTCTATAATATCCTTACGTACAGAGCCGTCCTTAAGTGTTGTATTTAGCGCGTGCATAGCTACAGAAACTGTGTCTGCTGTTTGCTTGGCTAGTTGGGCTGTCTCCTTCAGGTCTTGTGATAAAGCAGGATTTTCAAGCATTTTGTTAACACGCTTTGTGGTGCCATGCAAATCTTTGGCAAGATCTTCAATACTTTCAAAGGTTGCGGCCCCTTTGCTAAAGAAAGAATTTGCCGGGCCTACCACGCCTTGAGCCTGGCTTGCTGCCTGACCAATTTTGTCTGAGGTAGCTGTTACGCTGTCAACTGCCTTAGCCAGACGATCCATGTTTTTGTTCAACTTGGCCGAAGCCTGGTTTATGTTATTCACAGCTTCACCGGAATGCTCAAGTGCAGTAGCAAGACTGGTGCCAACCTTGTCACTTTTGATGGCATGAACAACACGTGTTAACCTGGTGGCTAGGTCGTTGACGACCAGTTCTACTCTTACCGGGTCTTCTCCAGTCACCACTTTGTCTTGAGGGATAGCCGGTGGTGGCGGTTGACCAGGCTGTTCTGTAGGAAGTGAAATCTCAATATACTTGGCACCCACAAGTCCTAAGGTTTGAATGGTTATGAGTGAACCTTCTGTAACTACAACTTCTGGGGAAGTAATCTTGATATGTACAAGAACCACACCCTTGCTCTTAAGCTCAATTTTTTCTACATTGCCTACGCGGACCCCGTTAATGTTGACCGTAGCGCTTTTGGGCAAACCAGCAACATCATGGAAGCGCACAACAAACCGCTGCGGGTTGTGAAACAGTGAAGCACTTTTAAGCCAACCCCAGCCCCATACCAAAAGAATTAACGCAATGAGCGTAAAGAGTCCGACGCGGATTTCGTAGTTTGGTTTCACAAATGCTTACCTGACTGAGATGCCATTAAACTGTTCCTGCTGCCATCGGACCTTCTCTTGTGGCATCGGTAAATTGCCTTATATAGGGATTGTCAGACTGCAAGGCCTCATCAGGTTTGCCTGCCCAGACTATATGTCCTGCATGGAGCAACACAACACGATTGGCTGTTCTGGACCAAGTAGAGTACTGGTGTGTCACAACAATAGATGCAGCTTTCAATTCACGTTCCAGTTCAATCATATAATCCTCAATAATTGTTGACATCACCGGATCCAGCCCTGTAGTTGGCTCATCATAAAGGATGATTTTAGGATCATTGACGATAGCGCGAGCAAAGCTTGTACGCTTTTGCTGTCCTCCCGACAACTGGGTTGGATAAGCATCAATATAATCTGCTAGCCCAACTAGTTTTAACTTCTCTACGATAATTTTGCTTTGCTCAACTTTAGGTAATTTGCGGCGTCTTAAAGCTAGTGCCAGATTTTCCTTTACTGTCAGTGAGTTGAGGAGCGCTGAGCTTTGGAATACTAGACCAAGCTCGTGAGAGCCCTTAACAATTTCTCCAGCATCAGCTATAAGCAAGCCACAAAGGTGCTTGAGAATTGTCGATTTGCCACAACCGGAAGGACCAATGATAGCCAATGTCTCACCGGGCCACACTGCAAAACTGACACCCTTGAGTACCTCCCGACCATTAAAGGCTTTCTTTAGGTTTGCAACCTTAATCATTGGTTGACCGGCTGCTGAAAATGGATTGGCATGGATGGTAGGCATGGCTTGCCTTTACCGAGGGGCATAGGTCAGGGATGTCACAAAGTAATTAAAGATGAAGATCACGGTCATTGTCCAGACGATAGCTCGTGTGGTAGCAAGTCCAACATCTTCTGCCCCACCGCGAGTGTTAAGTCCGATTGCGCAAGAGAACATGATTACTATCGTGGCGTTAATCCATGCTTTAGTAAAGTGGACAGAAAAATCGCGGTCAAGGATGGTTTGTTTGACGGAATCTAGAAAGGTCTCAGGTGGCACATTTGCAGCTATGTGGGCAATATATATTCCAGCAAAAAGTCCAATAAACATAGCGTAAATTGAAAGAATGGGCATCATGGTCATGCCAGCTATGTATCTGGGTACTACCAGAAACTGTACTGGATCAATGCGCATTACCTTGAGCGCATCTATTTGCTCGGTAATCATCATCGTGGTTAGTTCTGCGGCAAGAGCCGAGCCAACTCTGCCTGCCACCATAACTCCTGCAGTAATAGGACCAATTTCTCGGATAAGTGCTAGCGCTACAACTCCACCTATTGCTGTGTCTCCGCCAAAAGCCACCAGTTCACGGGATATTTGTAACGACATAGCAAAGCCAGTAAAAAGTGCAGTTACACCAACGACCACAAAAGATTTGACCCCTATGATGTAAGACTGGCGAAAGCACTCTGGCCAATCAATCTCACCTTTGACGATGTATTTGATGGTTTTGAGAAACAGGATGACAGTCTGTCCACAAAGCTGTGCTCCACTGGCAAACCAGTTTTCAATTAAGGCAAGTGGGCTTAAGC
>JACQVM010000026.1 GCA_016209785.1 Candidatus Melainabacteria bacterium
AGTGCCCTGCTGAACCACACTGCTTTAGCGTCCTTGCTAGGCAACGGATTGCTGGGCAAGCTGTTGCCTGCCATTTTTGGTCAACACTCCCAGGGTGGGATAGTAGGCAGGCCCCAGCATGGCGGACATGAATTTCCTGTCGACGAGCACAGTCTCCATGTTGTTAACGCAGTTAGGGAACATCCTGATTTTGCTTCATTGTCCCGTAAAGATCAGGTTAATCTTTTATGGGCAGCATTTATGCACGACATAGGCAAACAAGCAGGACGCAAAGACCCTGATCATGAATGGGCTTCAGCTAATCTTGCCTGGGGAGTGCTGAGAACTCTTGGCTATTCACCACAGCGAGTGCAGAGAATCATTAACCTTATTAGCCGTCATGGCGAAATGAGCTTCATTCCTGAGCATCCCTCTTCTGAACGACTAAAAGACGAGCCACATGTCCAAAGCCTAGCTGTCTTTTATCGCCACCCATCTGCTAGCAAACAACTAGCTATTTTAAACGAGGCTGACATTCGCTCCATTAGCCACACCAATAATCACTGGTCACCAGAAGTTCAAGCTCAACTAAAGCATATCTCACGCACAATTGGTGCAAGAAGCAGACAGATTAACCAGGCATCTGTTCCACTGCTTACAAGTCAGTTGCCAGATAGGTTTGGCCTTGTTCAGATGACTGGAGACTATGCTCTTCTGGCCCACGCATCACCTCATATTGAGGGTGCATTTCTAGAGCAACTGTCTACTATTGAGTCCCCTGAGTTCTCAGCTTCTACTTCCTTGTTTACCCCCAACCACCGCCGGCTCTATTATGAAGACGTACCAATAGTAGCTTTGGTAACTGCTCCACAAGAACATGTTTCCCAGGCCCATCGGAGTAATCTAGGCACAGGCAGGGGTGTTGACTGGAAAGGTCACGTAGAGCTCACTACTTCCTGGACCGAAGCATCTCGTGAGAAAGACTTTGTGTCCGAGCTAAACACCAGAGTCCGCAGGTTTGGGTTAACCAGTGGACAGAACGGCAACAGTTCAACCGAGGCTTTGCATGAGCTTTGGAGACGGTTGTCCCAGTTTGACACCTTAGATGAGCTGCAAGCTCAACATGGCTGCAATAGTGAGATTTATCAGGCTTATCAAGAAACTGTCAGAGCACTAACTACTGAAGAAAACGGTCGTCCCCTTAACCAACATAACGAAGTTAAACTAAACAACCCAACCCTTGTAGGGCTAGGCATCTTACGTCGCGGGCGTAGTGTCTATTTTGAAGGGCTTGAAAGCCATGAGTTGCTCCAAAGACTACTTAACGGGCAAAGGCCGCCAACTTGGCTTGTGACCGATAGCACCAAGCCAGAAAAAGCTGTAGTGGTTTCCCCTCAGGTATGGCAAGCAGCTCTGCAACGGAACATACCGTTGGTTGTATTAGAATAGATTGGCGGAGCAGGAGGGACTCGAACCCCCAACCCGTTTCCAGGCAGCCGCTTTCAAGGCGGTTTCTTCATCCAGCCAGGTCTGCTCCACGACTGCTATCATTCCATTTTACCGGCTGCAAATTTCCGTGCAACTGTTTCCAGGCAATCCCAGCCAGTATGAAATATTAGAGCAAGTCCAAAAGGTCTTCAAGAGATTTGTCGACTCTCTAGAGGTTGCAAATGGCTCACAGCACATCTAAAGCCAAAAGATTGGATCTCTTAGTTCTAGAGCTGGGGCTTCTGGCAACCAGGCAAGCTGCACAGGCAGCCATTATGGATGGTGGCATTCTTGTGAACGGAAAGCCTGTTACTAAGCCAGGAACAAATGTTGGCTTAGATGCAAAAATCAACGTTGCACCTCACTGGGGACCAGCAAAATATGTCAGTCGGGGTGGACTTAAGTTAGAAAAGGCATTAGCAACATTTTTGGTCAATCCCACAAGCAGAGTCTGCCTGGATATCGGTGCTTCCACAGGCGGATTTACAGACTGCCTGTTAAAGCACGGTGCTGCTTGTGTTTATGCTATAGATGTAGGGTACGGACAACTTGATTGGTCTTTACGACAAGACAGCCGAGTAGTTGTAAAAGAACGAATAAATGCAAGACTACTTTGCCCCGAGAAACTTTATTCTCCTGGCATTCCATGGGCAAATCTGGCAGCCATAGATGTCTCTTTTATCTCTGTGGCTAAAATCTTGCCTGCCTGCCTTCAGGTACTCAGTAAAGAACATGCGGAGATCATCTGCCTCATTAAGCCACAATTTGAGGCAGGCAGATCCTTGGTAAGCAAAGGTGGTGTCGTGAAATCGCCTGCCATACATATCAACGTCATCAATGCCCTATGTGCCACAGCTCAAGCGCTAGGGCTAACAACTGTTGGACTGACATTTTCTCCAATTAAAGGACCGGCAGGCAACATTGAATACCTGGTGCACTGGACAAGGGGGACAGTCACCATCCAACCCGATGTTACTGGCATCGTGCAACAAGCAAATGACACACTTAGCAGTGAATATTAATTCAGCAAATGCTAGATAACTAAGATTCCAAGTAAGAGCCTACATAGATAACAATCTTCAGTTATCGTCTTGCTTCTTCAATCTGCCTTCTGTGTGCAATGAGTAATTCAGCAACCTTCTGCAATAAGCCGTTGCCAGCCTCGTCAAAGTCAGGATCATAAACATCTTTTGTAATCTCGGAGCCTTGAAACCACGTCCATGGCTTATACCAGGCTTTTGTATCGTTGGGCACTGCAGTGAGAATATCATCTAAACGTTCTACACCAAAAGCATGCGTAGTTACAATTGTGACATCAGGCAGTTGGGCATTACTCTTTCTGTGCTCAGCATTGCACTGATCTATCTGGTGAGCACGATGTGCCCTCTCATCTGGATGCATCCTATGAAATTCTTCATTAAGCCCTGATTTGTCACCAGCTTCAGCCATATTGGTGAGCTTTTCAACATATTCCTTGCTTGAATCTCTGTCTCTCCGGTGCTCACCCATGTTTGTGGATCCCCTAAATCGTCAACACACCTAGTTACCTATATCGCAATTATTCCCTTTCTTGGACAAATTTCAACGAAGAAGTAATTCAGAATCTCCTGACAACCAGCCGAGCCCCACCCACAGAGCAATTTGAAG
>JACQVM010000069.1 GCA_016209785.1 Candidatus Melainabacteria bacterium
GGATAGTCCCAGCCAGGACCAGCGTTATAGCCAGGACCCCGCCAGTTGCTATTGCTACCGCTTGTAATATCGTAAAATACTTGTTTGTACTCAGGCAACTGTCCAATGCGATAAATGATTTCGTTTGGCGGACCAAGCCGCTTGCCAGACGCCTCAACTAGAAGCACCCAAAGTGCTGCCCAGTTTGGAGCAGCAAAACTTGTGCCACCAGAAACTTCCCAGACACCATCAAGATATACAGCATAGCCTGGGGTAAGCGGACTGGCAACCAAAGCAACATCAGATATGTTGCGCTTCTGGTTGCTGGGTACACCAGGGCCTTTTTGCCACGAAGGCTGTGGCCACAGGATAGACTCCCCAGCGCCAGCACCCATCCAGGCTTCCTCTGCTTTTCGCTTATTCCAGAGCCCAAGCGAAAGCGTGGTGCCTCCAACAGCAGTAACATAAGGGTCTGACGGTGGAAAATCCACAGACTTCTTGCTGTCTTCATCACAGTCATAGGCACCGGCATTGCCGCTGGCTGCAAAGATAGCAATTCCTTGGGAGGCAGCTTGCTTGAAGATGTTGTGTTGTGTCTTTACCTCATTAGGGTGAGTCTGTCGTTCACACAACCCCCAGCTCGTGGACACGACATCAGCTTTGTTGTCTGTCACTATCTTGTTGTAAACCACGGTAAGATTCTTTATGCTTGCCGTAGTCGATATGTACATCAAGACATTAGCACCTGGTGCTTGTGCGCCTAACTGTTGCAGATCAAGCGTTGTTTCTTTGTCAGGCTTTGTTGTGCTGCCACCAATGAGAATATTGGTGACCATGCCGGCTCTAGTAATGCCATATTGCTTCCAGTACCCCTCTACATCTGACTCTTTGTAGCTAAAGCACGTCGCAATCGCTACTGTACGTCCCTTGCCTGAGTATCGGGTACCAGAAGGATTGTTGCCATTGTTCTGATTGGGAAAGTTGTAAGCAGTAGCTATCTGCTGTGGTGACAGTCCCCCTGGTCGCATTGGACGAACCTGCGGTGTAAGGCTCCTCATGGGGCTTTTATACTCTGCAAAGGTATTAAGCCCAATGACCGATTCAACAATTGGTGCAAGCGTGCTTGGCACACTTGACTCTCTGTCGTTACTTAGATAAACCTTACCATCTTGAGAGTATTCGTTAATGTTGACACCAAAGGAGCGCTCAATCTGCAAGACAGTCCCTTCAGCAACAACAATGAGCCGGTTAGGTGCGCTTTGGCTTACAACCAAACCGTTGGATGTTAGATATTCAACCACCAAATCATGATCGGCTTGGCTGGGAGAAAACCTTGCGACAAACTCTTGTGGGCTTAGATATCGCCTAAAATAGGGAGACCCTGGGTCAGCCTGCCTTTTTATGAGCGCGTCTAACTCCACCCCATTGCGCAAACATAGACCAACCACTATCTCCATGCGGTAATTTGCATCCATTCGCCGCAGCAGTTGAGTCTTCCCGGATGGGGAAGGCGTAACAGCAGTTAGAGTGTGTGCTTGGGCAAACGTTTTGAGGTTTATCTGTTTGTACAGACTCCAAACGCCAGAGCATATACCAGCAGCACACAGCGCCAGAAACGCTAGTAGCAAAAACATCGCTACAATAGCCAAATAACTATTGCGCATTGCTTTCACCTGGTCTTGTTATGGTGCACTTCTAGTGCACGTTGTTTACCTTTTTCCTGTACCTACGTTATTCACCACTGACTACCGCGTGTACATGACTATCGCCAAGGCGGCGACAATGATGCTGATTGCGAAGAAGTCAAGCATGACTAACCTCCTTTCGTAACCGTCAGAGATCCGCTCTATCTAAAGGACTGCCTCTAAAGACCGGATATCATACGTCTTTGCATAATTCTCAAGCCAACCATCAACCAAATATCAGAAAGGTCAAAACTGAAACAGAAGAAAGACCCAAGCAATTACAACTAGTCCAGCAACTGGCACCACTTCAACAACAGCAGCGCCCAACAGGCTAGCAAGTTCAAGCACGCTGACGTCTTTTACAAGCCAAGCCAGAAAGGCCACAACAATTGTCACCACAATGCCAATATCCCACAAGCGTGCTACGCCAGAAGCCATGTGCAAGCTCAGGAGATTATGTCCCCATCGGCCCAAGGCATTTACCTGAAACTCATTTGGAAACACTGAACCATCATAAAGCATCCATGCTATCCCGGACAGACAACAGATACTAACAAGCACCCATCCTGCAGTGACAGCGGCTTCGAACATTGACGCCTGGAAATGCTGACACAACCTGAATGTCAACCACACAGGCAAGAGAACACCCGTGACAAACACAACTGCCAATGCAAAGTGCAGTACAACTGCAACTAGAGCACCAGAGATAGGATCCATTGGCAGATCTATTTTCATGTACAATTCCTTACTCTAAGTACAGCGTCTCGTGTGTGGACACCGTAAGCTACTTGCCTGAAGGCTGCACAGGCTTAAGGCCTTCCTCAAGGAAACGCTTGAGGTCCTCGCGCTCGAGAAGACCTCTAGCAACAAGGACATCCTCCACTCCTGGCTGTTTCACCACGAGTGTTGGCAGTCTCGAGATGTTAAACGCCAGCGCAAGCGCTGGGTGCTGGTCCACATCGATTGTCACAAACTTGACC
>JACQVM010000087.1 GCA_016209785.1 Candidatus Melainabacteria bacterium
GACTCAAGCTGATGCCGAGGCTTACAAAATACTTGCCACCAATAAGGCTCTCGGCAATAGTCCAGATTACATACGGCTGGAGGCAGTACGCAAATTAAATCCTAATGCTGAGGTTGTTTATGTGCCGCATGGCAGCTCAATTCTTATACCTGGCACCATACCAGGACAGAAGAATTAGCTCACGTTAGCACAGGCTTTCTCGTTTAAGTACCAACTGACGAATTGCTGAACTCCTGTCTCAAAGGAAATTGTTGGGTTGTACCCCAATACCTTCTGGGCTTTTTCTATGCTGGCATAAGTGTAAGGCATGTCGCCAACTGCAAAGGGTTTGTACACTAGCTTGGACTGCTTTCCTAATGCCTGCTCGAGGCAATGAATCATGTCCATAAGTACAATTGGTTGTGAGCGCCCTAGGTTGATGATGTCATAACCAGGCAAGTTATATTTCATGGCTTGCTGAATGCCGGATACAATATCATCGATAAAGGTGTAGTCACGCTTGCTTGTGCCATCACCAAAAACGTCAATAGGCTTGCTCTGGTCAATAAGCTGACAAAATTTATGAATAGCCAGATCAGGCCTTTGACGCGGCCCAAATACAGTGAAAAACCTTAGACAAACAACAGATAATCCACGTGTATGATGAGCTGAATAACACAGTAGTTCTCCAGCAGCTTTAGAAGCTGCATAAGGGGACAAAGGACGATCAACAAGATCAGTCTCTAAGAAAGTTTCTCCAGAGCGCTCACCATAAACTGAGCTTGAAGAACCAAACACAAGGCGTGATTGGTTGCCATTGGCAAGCAAGTTGTCAATCAAGTTTTGCGTGCCAGTTACATTGACGTCCATATAAAGAGCAGGTTGCTGCATAGAAGGACGTACTCCTGCCATTGCAGCTAGGTGAACAACCACATCAAACGGTCCGTGAGCAAACACCTTCTCGAGATCATGTTGATTACGTAAATCACCTTCCACTAGCATATATCTGGAGTGCTTCAGATGTTCTTGTATGTTCCGTCGTTTTACCTGGCTAGGGTAAAAGGCGTTGAAGTTATCCAGCACTACTGTTGTGTCTCCTTGGCATAGCAAACGATCAACAAGATGGCTACCAATAAAGCCAGCGCCTCCGGTAACTAAAACTTTGCGAGTGGTCGATGCTTTAGCGGTTGACACTTGTTTTGCTCGGTTTGTTTACTGTGTGTTTGGTTGCTTCGAAGACGAATTCTTGAAAAAGTGTTTTGTTGCCATCCAAGTCGCGCTCAGGATGCCATTGCAGTCCAACAGTAAATGGACGATCGGTTTTTTCTACAGCCTCAATTATGCCATCATCAGCGTAAGCTACAGCCTTCAGTCCAGCTCCTAGTACCTTAATTGCTTGATGGTGCGAGGTTGGAACATCAAGAACCTGTGTGGAGTAAATTTGTCCAAGCAGGCTATCACCATTAACTCTCACTGAATGTCTAGCGTATCCCAACATGTTACCGTTGGGTTTGCTGTGTACTACAGAGGAATTTGGTAACGTGGTTTGTATGTCCTGCATTAGTGAACCACCTAAGCTTATATTTAAAAGCTGACAACCACCACAAATTCCTAAAAGCGGAATGTGTGTACCTGTGAGAGTTGTTTTGACCAAACGCAGATCAAATTCCTGCCGTGTTAGATGAATGAGTTCACAGGTTGGTTCTATAGGTTCACCATAAAGATGAGCTGAGTAATCGCGTCCGCCAATTAACATGAGCCCATGCAGATTGCCTAAAAGCTGCTCAAGATCAATGTTAGACATTGGCGGAATAAGTACAGGAATTCCACCGGCTTTTTGGATGGCCTCATAATAGGTTGCTTGAATACAAGCTGTCAGTAGAGGTCTACTTTGAATATCTAGGTTGATGCCAATTAAGGGTTTCATGGACTGGGTCAGTATGCGTACTCAATTAGTATGGCTTTTTCGTTGCATGAGTGATTGCAGGCACAACTTTGCCTCATAGTCGCCTGGGGCAAGCTTGGTTGTTGTTAAAAGCTCAGCAATAGCCCCGTTGACGTCTCCATCGTCACTTAAGGCTAGTCCTAAAGCACGATGCAAATCTGAGTTTTTAGGATCTAACTTAAGCGCAAGACGATAGTGTGTGACTGCAGACTGATGGTCACCTAGCTTCTGGTATACCCGGGCAAGGTTGCTGTGCATGCCTGGGTTGTTGGGTGCCAAAGACAAAGCATTGCGTGCTTCCTCTAAGGCTTTGTCTAGTTTGTCTGTGTTTGCCAATGCCCAAGATAGTCCCTTGTGTGCTTCTGCATAAGAGGGGTCTAATTCGATTGCCTGACGAAACTCTAGGATGGCTGCATCCCACTTGTCCAAATTGCCTAACGTCTGCCCAAAACGAAAGTGGACGGAAGCATCATTGGGATTCAAGGAGACGGCTCTTTTATACTCTTCAAGAGCAAGTCCAGTTTGCCTGACTGCAATATAGCATTCGGACAGTATCAAATGTGGTATCACCAATGAATTATCCAGTTTGATGGCACGTTTGCATTCACAAATTGCTGGGCGGTACCAGTGCTTTATGCGAAAACATTCTGCAAGGTAAGCGTGAGCTAGGGCGTTTCTCTTGTCACATTTTAAAGAACGTTTGTACTGTCTGTAGGCGCCGGCATGGTCACCTAGCATTCGCAAGGACTCGCCTAAAATGAGGTGAGCGTCACTGCTGGTGGGACGAAGTGCAACCACTTCCTTTGCTTCTCTGAGTGCCTCTTGATAGTCCGACAAAAACATAAGTATTTTGGCCAGCATGAAGTGAGCTTTGAAGTTTTGATTGTCATGTTTGACTACAATTTCGTATTCAATGAGCGCATTTGTGTAGTCTTTGTGTTCGAAGTATGCGTCTCCTAGCTTGGTATGATGTGCTATAGCCTTTGTATTTACTACTGGCTGTGGCTGTTCAGCGGTAGTTTGGTCGCCTTGAGAATGTCTTGTTGCTGGTGCTGCCAGTCCGGAGAAACCCTTAAGACCAAACAAATTAAAGCCTACACACTGAGACTCACAGCCCAGAAGGGCAAGAACTACAATTAGTGCTAAACGAGGAATTGTATGTGTCATGCTTTTAAGTATAGCCAAACTTTTTACCACACTAATCTAGCATCTAGCCGACCAAATGTCTAAACTTATTGAGTATAACCAACCTCAGTTGGCGATTGACTTGTCCAGCAACCGAAAGCTTACAATTCTGTCAAGTCGGAATGTTCTTTCAGCCTTGACAGTGTGACAGTATGCGCTCAGATAATATCTTCCGCGCCAGCCATGCACTGCCTGTGGTGTTACTATGCGTCTGGCAACTTGACCGCCCTGATAGGTTAGGCTGATGCGCAGATGTTCGTCGATTGCCTGGGTGATAAATTCAAATCCTGCCGGCATTGTCTTAAGCTGTTCTCTGGCATCTTCTTGAAGGTTATTGAAACTAATCGGAGCACAAATGTCTGACAGCTCCTTCCATGTGCTAACGTCTGAAAGTATGTCAAGCAGCCGGACGAAAAGATCCTTGACATGATAGCTGTCAGCCAATGCCCGGTGATATCCTCCCGAGCTTAGCCCAAGGTGCTCTACCAGGGTATGCAACTGATGGTTGACAGCCTCTGGAATTAACCTGCGCGATAGACTTAAAGTATCAATTACTAGATGCTCTGGGGGTGGTGCGTTGAGCTTGGCAAGCGCTACTTCCAGAAAACCTAAATCAAAGCTAGCATTATGAGCCACCAGAACAACCTCACCGTGTCCTAGCCACTGAAGAAAACTGGGGATTACAGTGCTGTATTTTGGTTGTCCGCATACCATCTCATCGGTGATGCCGTGAATGGCTGTTGCTTCCTCCGGGATTTTGCTGTCCGGGTCGATTAACTGACTGAATGTGGACAGCACTTGCCCATCTATGGAGAACTTGACCCCAGATAATTCAACTAAATGTGCTCCTATTGGCGACAACCCTGTTGTTTCTGTATCAAAAGCAACAAAGGTGAGACCGGTCAAAGGGGTAACGGCTGATGGATATACCATAAGTATCTCTTCGATAGACTAATCTATGCCCAAAGTTTCATTATAGTCGCAAATGCTGGTTGTAAAATTTATGATTAAAGCATTTGACTGGAGACCTGGTTATGCGTAGCGTGGGCTTTTCTATATCCATTCTGATATTGTTTGTCGGCTTAGCTGTCAACAGTTACGCGTTTAGTAGCTTTGCTGACAAGGACGGGGCGGTGCATGAGCAAATCACGCGTGACGCGCTTGCCGGTACCATATCTGATGCTAATCTGGCGGTAGTCATAAAGGCTATAATTAGCCAAGATATTGCCGGGTCAGAGGACGCAAGTGAGTCCCGCCGGCATTTCAGTGATGATCATTTCAGTGCTTGCCTGGCTTACATAGACCGGGAAAAGAAGAAGGCGCTCAATTATGCTTGTGATGCGGACACTGATCCAGACAATCGCGCACGAGCGCTTAAACACTTTGGACTTATGCTTCATACTGCTCAAGACTTTTATAGCAAAACTAACTATGTTGAGCTTCAATTGGAAGATGCCAGGAAAATAGCTGACCCTTTTAATATAGAGTTGGTGGACTGGGCAAAAATTCCGGACGGATACGTGGGACCTGTAAGCAGAACTAGGCTTGCAGTTGCCAATCAAGTCATGGATTTAAACAAGGACAATGCTCATACCCCGCAAGGTAAGAAAGCAGTTGCAGGCACCACTTACTTTGTTATTGCCAAGGATTTAGCTGTACGTGAAACACAAAGGCAGTGGAATCTTTTTGAGACACTACTAAAAGCACGTTTTCAAACCCGAGCGGCAGCAATTATTACTGCCCTAAGGCAAGCCAGCCCAGGCAAAGAAGTGTCTGCTGATTCTTTTCTTGACCTTAATGATTAAGATCTTGCTGCATAGCGGCCACAGTCGGGACAATCTGGAGTCGGTCTAAAGCCTCGCTCAGTGTGAAACTCGCGTCTTAATCCATCAAAATGAATATATTCATCTGCTGGAGTAATTCCTACATGGGCAATAATCTTAATGGCCTCACTAGCTTGCAGCGTACCTGCCATGCCTTCTATCGGGCTGAAAGACACATTATGTACCTTAGTAGTTGGGAAATCTTCAATCCCTACTTGTGTAAATAGACAGCGTAAACATGCTGACTTTCCTGGCAACATAGCATACAAGTGAAAGTTAAATCCAGCAATGGCTACGTGGACGAGTGGTTTGCTGAGGCGCATACACTCATCGCCAATTACTAATTTGTCCTGCCAATCAGCTAGCCCATCTATGATGAGGTCGTAATCTTTCAGAATCTTGTCTGCATTACAC
>JACQVM010000078.1 GCA_016209785.1 Candidatus Melainabacteria bacterium
GTCTTACCGCTGCCGGTTGGTCCAACAATGGCTACAACTGCAGTCTTCTGCTTATCTTGGGAATGTTGCGTTGTTTGAATTAACACTTTCGGTTATGGCAAAAGAAAGCTAAGTGCCTCATAGATGAGTTGAGTAATCCACAACAGCATAATAATCACCAGTAGCTGTGGAATTACAATTACCAGGCACAACATCTGCTAATTATTGAAGTGAAAAGTTTCCTTTATTGCAAGATACATAAGCCAAGCAGTCCAGCCAACGAGAATAAAGCTTGCAAAGCAAACAAAGGTTTTTCCTAGTGCTAGTCCATACAGTTTAAGTGGTGCAGCAAACAGCCACGGCACAAAAGACCAGCTTGTAGTTACAAGCAAGGATTTAACTGTTGCATATTGTATGTTAAAGCACATAGCAGCAACAGCTGGTATGGACGCCACAGACAGCCAGAGGATAAGACCACCAAGGCAAGACAAGAACCCATTAACAATTAAAAGCCCAATAGATCCCCCCCCAACGCGTAAGCCATCAAGCATAAAGACAAGCAAAACTAGGCTGACAGCTTCTGCCAGGCGTGAAGAATCCGGCTCATCTGTAAGTTGGGACAAGGTTGTAACTGGTTCACAAAGAACCCCATGCAGTGTTTTAGCAAAGCGCTCAAGCTGGTAATTTATCTGCATCTTAGTCCATGAGCCACAAAGGTATTTTGTGAAAGTGATTGGCTAATGGGTTGAGGAAAAGTCCTGTATGAAATGGATTGTTGCTTTTAGCTTGACCATCTACCAATCCTAAGAGCTCAGTGAGAGGCCCTGGCTTTGGTCCTTCATCCACTTTTAGATCTACCTTGTGTCCGAAACGGTCTTTAGACAATTTCTGCAGACAAGCTAATGCTGCTTCGTATCCGCCTAGCTCATCCACTAACCCAAGCTCACGTGCTTGTCTGCCAAGGTAAATTCGGCCGTCGGCAATTTTTTTGACAGTGTCCTTAGGCATCTTTCGTCCGGCAGCTACCACATCAACAAATTGCTCATAAGCATCTAAAATTATTGTCTGTAATATCTTTCGCTCATCTTCAGTCATAGGGCGCATAGGCGAGCCAATATCCTTAAATTGACCGGATTTAACTACTTGCGGCTCTATGCCAAGCTTCTGTCCTAAACCACGGATGTTAATAAGATTCATTATGACTCCAATGGAGCCAGTGATGGTACCAGGTTGAGCTACAATTCTTTCGCAGGCGCAAGCAACATAATAGCCTCCTGAGGCAGCAACGTCAGACATACAGGCTACCGCTGGTACCCCTTTATGCCGTAACTCCATAATATAGGAGTAAATCTCCTGACTGGTAGCCACTGTGCCGCCAGGAGAGTCAATCCGTAGCAAAATACCTTTAACGTGTTTGTCCTTTAAGGCTTTACGTAGCTTACGTTTAACTACCTCAACAGGATTAACCGGCGAGAATATGGAACTATCAGCCGACTCAACTAGTACGCCTGTAAGCTTTAAAACAACCAGCCGGTCTTCAAATGGCAAGGGGGAGCGCATCATCTCAGTGAGCTCGTACTGGTCGCCATGGCGCCAACTTGCGATAAGCCCTACCGGGATCGCCAGAATGCAGACTATAAGCAATATCCAGACAATAAGATGGTTAACTTTTGGGTAAGTTATGCTCACTATTTTAGGATTGGGTGCCTGGTCCGGACGCTGTCTGAGTGTTGCTTGGGGTTCCTACAGGAGTAGCCTGCTCTATACGGGTCTGTTCTTCTTCTAGCTGTTTATCTAGCTTAGCTATGGACTCAACGCCTGCTAAGTCTACAAGTCCCTGCCTATACCTGTGTACATCTTCAGAAGTAGCATCAACGTCCCGCTGAGCCTTACGAATTGTGTACTCCATTTCAAGCTGTTTGGCTGCATCCTGTCCAGAACGAGCTTCAGCAATCATATTTTGTAGGTCTTGCAAATCAGTTAAAGACTTGGACAGTTGAGTTGTCACCTTTTTGTAACTACGATATGTTTCTACCAATTTGTCTGCTGTGCTGCGTACCATGTTGTAAAGCATAATAGCTTCAGTTTGGCTTAATTTAGCTTTTTGGGCCTGTTTGCTTTCTTGTAGCTGCAAAACATTCATAATCATGCTGGCACCCATGCTGCTGCCTGCATAAACGCCGGCATTGGGAGCCATCATGTTTACTGCTCCCATGGCTCCAAAAATAGTGCTACTCAACATGCGCATAAGTATGGTAGAGGTGTGTCCTGGGTTTGAGGTGGGCATTAGCTTTTGTACTACGAACTGAATATCTGGAGAGCGTGTCAGTGTAGCTTCCCAAAGATCAGCCAACTGTGTCTTTTCTGCATCCAGCATGGCCTCAACCCTCTTTTGAGCTTCTTCGGTTGACTCCAGCAATGGTAAAGGCATGGCATTGACATTTCTTGCTTGCTTGAAAAGATTACTGCCACTGGTCGCCTGTCCGCTCATTGTCTCTTTTGGTGCAAACAAACTCTTGCTAGTTGGATCTACTGGAACTTTAGGAGCAAAGCCTGTAGCTGTAATGGTTGACTTAAGGTAAGTCGGGCTACTATTATCTGCTTTAGCTCCTTGAGTAGACTCTGGCTCATTCAACTTTACAGGCACTAAGTTTGCTGCTTGAGCTCCCTGGCTACCTTTTATCTTGCTGTCATTGGTTTCTGGTCCAGCACCCGGGCATAATTTGCTATATGAGGGCATCTGCATCACCAGCCTCTTAGCTGATGCTGGATAAGCCGACAGCATGAAGCAAAATCCTGCTAGTGCAAGTGCATAAATATGTCGCTCAGGCATCTTACTGACCGAAGTTTCTTGGCGGTATGGCATGCCAGCTTGCCTTTCCTACTATCTTAAGGATGCTTCCACATTTGCAGCACATGGAGACTCTCAGCTTGATTAAGCCTGCCGCCAATATAACATAGCCCTGCCTCTTTGCAAGTTACCATTTGTCAATGTCTGTATTGTGCTGCAAATGATACAGGCCGATCAAGCTTTCCGGTGCATACTAGTACAAAGCACAATGAGGCAAGCAATGACAATAAGCTGACCTAGTCCATCTACTAAATGTGGCGTCAGAAGTTGATTTGTGTTATGCAACTCAATTAAGGACCAAATCTTCAGCGCACAAGCTACAAGCAATGGCCAAATCAAAAGTTTTACCTTGCTTTTAGCTTGAGGGGACTCGGGAGCAAACTCTGAGCTAGTGTCTTCTTCTGTGACACGTGTTCTAAGCCGTCCATGCCTTGTGGCAGCAATTGGGCTTGGCGAAGGCTTGCGACCACTGGGGACAGATGGCAAAGCAGAAGGCAACGCTTGGTTAGCTAATCCTTCTAGTGCTGGCGCTAATGCTGGTTGGGCTGCTTGAGCTGGTGTGGAAAGTGGGATAGGTGTCTTAGCTGCAAGGGTCTCACTGACAGGTGCACTTTGAGATTGCAAGCTTGGCAAATTGTCTGGAGTTAGCAATGGTTCTGCCTGACTTGCTGCTGGCGGGCGCGTTGAAGGTTGTAAAGAAATGCTGACAGTAGGTGGGGCTACCTGGCTAACAGAGGTTGCTGCCAAAGGAGGTGTTGCAGGGGCAACAGGAGGCTTTACCCTTTTGTCCTCTGGTTGTACGTTTGGTTTAGGGGCAATGCGCTCAGGTAACGGTACCTTGGCAGCTAGAAGTGGTGACCTTAATACGTTTGGGTCTTCCTCTTCAACAATCTCAGGGTATGCAAGCTCTGACGAATCTGTACTGCCTAATAAAGGAGAACGTAATTGTCTATGGGACTCACGGTCGCTAGTTTCTATAGATGCTGGTTCGTCATAATCTCGGCTGCCCAGTAAAGGCGAGTATAGCCCAGCAGCAGGGGATTGTTGGTGCGGTACTTCATTAGCTGGGGCGCCAAGAAGAGGAGATCTTAGTCCACCACGCAATGGTTCAGTCGGCTCAGATGGTTCAGGGA
>JACQVM010000071.1 GCA_016209785.1 Candidatus Melainabacteria bacterium
GCTATGGGCATGGGTTTAAACACATCCACCTTACGCCCCTGGTCTTCCGTAATCTCCAATGGTGCTGCTGCCAGCGGGCCTGACCGCTTTTATGAAAAGACCATCGCTAAGGCTGTTGAAGCTGTAGCCCAAGGTGGTCGCCGTGGTGGCGCCTTAATTGAGTTGCGCAACTCTGACCACCCAGACATTCTCTTTTTTGTAGACAAAAAGAAGCTCATACCTCCACCTAGCCTTCCACAGGTTTACAAACAAGTATTGTCTGACGTGAGACAAAACCCAGGCGAGCCCACAATGGACTACAAACGTCGTGTGCTTAGCCTGGCAGAAAGACGTTATGGTGAGCTTTACGCTCAGTACATCGAGCGACAAAACTACTTAAGAAACACCAACGTTACTGTTTTAGCTATGCCTGGATTCATGCAAGCAGTAAAAGAAAAGCGCTTCTACCAGACAACCTTTGGTAGAAAACCCTGGCTGGGTCCTGTTTATGACCCACGACAACCAATTGTCGATGAGAAAACAGGACAAATGAAGGTCAACAGGCTTACCAAAGAACCAACCTATCAAGAATATGCGGTTGATATTTGTCAGTACCCAGAGTCGTTAGAAGCAGCCAGAAAGCTAACAAACGCAGTAGTTGAGATTACAGACAAGTATGTACGTGTCCGCAGCCACTTTTATGCACCTGAAGTATTTGCCCGCATTATTGAAGGTATGAGGGACTCTGGTGAGCCTGGCATTGCATTTTTTGATCATGTAAATGCTGGCAACGCCAACAACCATGCCTATGACCTGGATACATGTAATCCTTGCGGCGAGCAATTCTTACCGGCTGGTCCTGGCAAGGATGGTCGCACATACATGGGCAATTGCAACCTTTCATCCTTGCACGCTGCTCACCGAGATTTTTGGAATCCTGATGGCACCTACAGCATGTCTGCCATGAAAGCAACAACTAAAATACAGCAGCGTTTTATGGACAATGTAAGCGACATAAGCTGGTATCCACTACCTGCTCAAAACATGACAGCACGCATGGAACGTCGCAATGGCGGTGGGTTTGCTGGGATTGCCGAGTATCTTTCAAGGCTCGAGCTGGAATTTGGTCAACCAGAAGCCTTGGTTGCTACACAACAGTTATACACTGAGTACACAAAAGCCTCGGTAGACGCTTCAATTGAGCTAGCTAAAGAGCGCGGCGTGTACCCGCTCTGGGAAGGAAGTCGTTTCCATAAAAAAGGGCTGCGGGTACGCAATAGCTGCATGACCAACAATGCCCCCACCGGAACTCTAGCGCAGGCCATGCAAACCAGTTGGGGCGTTGATCCACACAACGGTATTGTTTTCTCACGCAAGGTACGCTCCCGTTTTGTTGACTTTGTAGCACCTGGGTTTAAAGAGCTTATGGAAAAACATGGTGCCTGGCCGGCAACAGAAGAAGAGCAAAATGCGCTCATGCAAAAAATTAGGGCAAACCACAAATCTTGTCGTGGGCTTGCTGAAGTACCAGAGCCAGTGCAAAGAGCTTTTCCCATTCGGGTAGAAGTTGAGCCTGAAGCTTATATCCGCCACCTGGCCTCCGTGCACCGTGGTGCTGATGAATTTCCTGAAGCATTCAACTCTGTTTCCAACACCTGCTCCATCCCGCTGGATATGAGCCTTGAGGCAATTCACAATGCTGTTTTGTTGGGCTATGAACTTGGTGTCAAAGACCTGACCTTTTACCCTGATGGCAGTCGGCTTAGCCAGCCAGTGGAAAAAATTGCCCGCGAGGACTATGAGCACAACTCTGATCTTTTAACTTTGCTCGGTCACCAAGAAAAGCGCAACATCAGCATTGAAGAAACAACCGGTCTAACCTACAAGGTACGTGTTGGCTCACCAGGCGGGGGCTCAACCTTGCATGTAAGCCTAAACCATGAAGTTAACCGTCCTGGTGAGCTTGTTGAAGTTTATGCACGCATGGGAAAACCTGGCGCCATAGAAGCTGGGCTCTTTGAAGCTGTTGGCCGCCTTGCTTCGGCTTTCCTGCAATACGCAGCCGAGCTTGGAGAAAACGAGAGGGACAAGGCTGAAAACACTATAGTGCGCCAGCTTGTCAACATTCAGTCTGGATATCCAGCATTCTTTAAGTTCAGCGACTGCGAGAAGTCCATGGTAATTCAATCTCCTTGTGATGGTCTAGCTAAAGCCATTCAGCAATACCGACATCATTACTCAAGCAAAGTTGCTTTACCAAGCACAGGAAACGGTAATGGGGCTGTGCCAGGGTTTTGGAACTCTATAAGCTCAAACCCTGGCAATGACAGCACCGAAGTCAGTTTGGCTGCCACACAGTTGTCTTGCAGCAAGTGCGGCAGCCATGAGTGGCTCAAGATTGACGGTTGTATAGTATGCCAGGGCTGCGGCTACGCAAAGTGCGGGTAGTTCAATGATTAATGACCTGTCAATGGACAAGTCCCAGTTATGGCGGTAACAAATCATGGTACCTTTTAAGTGAAGCTACTGCTCGCAGCTCCCCAAAACGTACAGGCAAGTTGATGGAAAGTAAGCCAGCTTTCAAGGATTATTACTACATTCTAGGAGTGTCCCCCGACGCTACCGGCGAAGAAATCCAGGAAGCCTACCATGACCTTTATGAAAAGTATGGGCCACATGTGAGCATAGGCGGGCAGGATCCAGACATGCTGCTTAAAACATTCAAGGACCTAAGCGAAGCATACGAAATCCTCATGGATCCTGCCAAACGAAAGAGATACGATGAGGCAAACAAGCAGCATATTTACAAAGGTGACTTACGCCGGCTATGGGGAAAGCTTTCTGGAGCCCCCGCAGTAGACGAGACACAACAAAAGAAAAAGCCAACAGTCGACACCCTCATCGAAATTGAGGTTACCCTTAGAGAAGCTGTTAAGGGCACCAAGAAACATATTCGCTTAGAAGAACCGAAGTCCTGCGCAGACTGCGTTGGCTTAAAACCTGTCCAGCGTATGCAGTGTCCAAACTGCCGGGGACTCGGTTACACAAGCTCCGAGCGAACTGAAGAAGTAGAGCTGCCTGCCGGTCTTTATGACAAGCTTGAGGTAAGAAAATCCGCTCTTGGCAAATATGACCTGCAGGCTGGCAGGAATGGCGACCTGGTGATTACAATTCGCCTAGCACCACATCCGTATCTAGGTGTACTGGGGCGTGACATAACCTGCACGGTGCCAATCACCATTTACGAGGCTGTGCTTGGTGGTGAAATTGAGGTACCAACAGCTACCGGCAGGGTTATTATGAAAGTACAACCTAGAACTCAGGCAGGGCGTGTATATAGGCTCAAAGGGCTAGGGCTGGCGGGAGCTGACCAGCTTGTCACCGTTGAGGTTGTAACACCGCAACAGCTGGGCAATGAGGAAGTGTCCCTGTATCAGAAGCTTAAAGGCATGTCCAAAGACCCTAATCCTAGAGAGTCGCTTTACACAAAGCTCTAGAATCACTAGCCAAGCTAAAGTTACATTCGTTTACCAAGCTCCGCTAACCATCAAGTATGCCCTCCTAAGCACTTGTTTATGTCAGCACTAAAAGCAGCAAAGTCGCCGCCACCCCTTAAATTGGTCAGGCCGTGAGGCTCATAAGGGTATATCTCTGCTCTATGTTTGTTTCCAACTTAAGTAAAGCCTGCTTTTATTAGAC
>JACQVM010000073.1 GCA_016209785.1 Candidatus Melainabacteria bacterium
GGTCACGCCCTTCTCGAGGCCAGTAAACCACAGAAAGGTTGTGGATCTTGCCACAGCAGATGTATCGTCCCTGGATATTCTGCTCATTAAGTCCCGCGACCTTCATGCGCCCCTGGCATGCCTGATAGCAAGTTATGTGCTCTGTCTTGCCGGCTACATTTCTAACATAGACAAGCTTGACGATACATTGAGAGTGGTGAGGCAGCTTAAGCATATCCGCTGAGGCAAGATTCCAATCAGGCAGTTTAAGGTCAGCCACACTGAAGCCAGCTTGCTGAGACAGATGCGAGAGATCGGGCTGTCTTTGCCAGTTTGTGTTGGAACGTACATCTTGGCGAAAGGTACGCACAATCTCTTCTGCTGTTACAGGAGCATGAGAGTCAAACTTGCGTAGCACAAAGACAGTCAGAGGCACCAGGACAAGTGCAGCAGCGGCACTCCAGGTAGCAAGTTTCTTGACCAGAGTGAGGTGGTGCTGTCGTCGGACCAGCTTTTGTAGACCTTGATCCAAGCGGTCTAAGGCTTTGTCGGGGACTGCAACATTTGCTGTGAAACGCTGGAAGCGTTCTCGCAGCGCCAGGCGGCCATCCCAAGCGTCCTGGCAGTTTGGACAATTGCGGATGTGCTCCATAATTAGAGCAGTCGGTTGTGTGGGCAGCTCATTGTCCAGCAGAGGGTCAATTAATGGTAGTACTTCGTCGCATTTCATAAGGGCAACCTCAAGAGGTCGTGAGATTTCGATGTTGAGCAGCATTTTGAGGTGGATTGTCGGTTAACTGTATAGTGGCTTCAAGTCTTTTGCGGAGCAGGTCACGTGAGCGTGACAGTCGTGACATGACAGTGCCAATGGGTATGTTAAGTGTGTCTGCAATTTCCTGGTAAGAGAGCAAGTTTAGTTCACGCAGCAACAAAGGAGTAACAAATGTCTCTGGAAGAGACTTAAGAGCAGCAAGTAGTTGCGGATCTAGCTCATTGGCAGAAAGCTCTTCTTCCGGGCTAGGAAACTGCTGACTAGCAGCATGGATGGTCTCGTCCAATGGTATTGCCGGCAGTGTCCTCCCTTCTTTGCGGATATGATCACGAACCGTGTTGATCAATATTTGGATAAGCCATGCTTTGTAATTAGTGCCATCTCTAAAGGTGTCAAATGACCGAAAGGCCTTGAAGTAAGTCTCCTGTACGACGTCCTCGGCATCTTCCACGTTGGCAAGTCGCGCATAAGCCATTCGGTACAGGCTGTGGAAGTAGCCATAGGTGAGCTCTTTGAAACGCCTGTGTTTTGACCGTAACACCATTAGGTCCTCATATTTGGGCTCGAATACAACCAGCTTGTAAGCGTTGGTTGCTGGAAGTGCTTCCAGTAACACTATAAACGATGAGATGGAGCAGTTTATTCCTGCGGTAGGGTGGTGTTAGGAGATGTTAACTTTGCCCAAGCGCTGGAATAAAGACAGTCAGAGTTTCGTTTTATAGTTGGTTGCTCACATTTGCATATTTCTGTTGTGGAGAGCGCATGAAGGAGTGGTTCTTATCGCTTGTGATAGTTGCTGGCTTGCTGCCTTCATGGCTTGCTGGGCCGTTAGCGGCCATTGAGACTAAAGCTGATTTGTACTTGGGCTGGGAGAGCGACCTAAGAAGGTATGTGGACCGTAATGGCGATGTAAATTACATGGACTGGAAGGGCAATCGGACAGGTGTTGATGTGTTCTTGCAAGCAGCAAGCAGGGTGACAGCGCAAGAATACTCACGGATGAGTAAGGAAGAGAAGCTGGCATTGTGGATAAACATCTATAACGCCTTTACCGTCAAGCAAATACTTGACCATTACCCCATTCACAGGAGTGGCTTTAATCTTTATCCACAAAGCAGTATAAGGCAGATTCCTGGAATCTGGGACAGATACCGGGTCTCGGTAGCCAGCCGTAGTGTGACCTTGAATGACATTGAGCACAAAATCCTGCGTGGAGAAATGAAAGAGCCTCTTATACATTTTGCAATCAACTGTGCCTCGCGTGGTTGCCCGAAGCTTCTCAACAAAGCATATCGAGCTAGCTCAATCCACCAAGAGCTTGATGAGGCGGCCAGGGACTTTGTAAATGACCCGAAAAGAAACAAGATAGATGCTTTGAGACGCACAGTAGAGCTGTCACAGATTTTAGACTGGTTTGGTGATGACTTTAAGGGACGGTATGGTGGCAAAGCTTTGGTAGGTCGATCAACCAAAGAATCAGCAGTAATAAATCTATTGCTGCAGTATATGCCTGCAGGTGACAAGAAGGTGCTTATCTTATCGAACAAGTTTTCCTTGCGTTATATGACTTATGATTGGTCGCTTAACGACCAAGGGGCTAGCAGGTAATGGTACAAGAGCGTGTTACAGTGAAAGTATGGAGCCGAGAGATTGCAGGGGTGACGTTGAAGAGTGCTAGTCTTGGGTTGATGCTCTGGGCACTATATGCGGTATCTCGCTATATGCAAGAGGTAATTGATTTAGATAGTTTAAGCGGATTTGTAAAGACTAGGGGGCCGGTTGCTCCTCTTATCTATTGTGGAATCTATCTTATTGGTCCAACAGTGTTTTTGCCGGCCTCTGTCCTGACCATGGCTGGCGGAGTACTCTTTGGCCCAGTGTGGGGAACTGTATACACGATCTTTTCAGCAACAGCCGGGGCGACGGTGCCTTTTCTCATAACTCGCCGGTTTGGCAGAAAGCCCTTGGAGCGCATGGTTTCGAAGTTTGAAAACTTTGATTCTATGTTCCAAAAGTTTGAGGAGAGTGTTGAGGCAGAAGGTTGGAAGTACGTCGCGTTTACTCGCCTTGTGACGCTGTTTCCTTTTTTAATCCTCAACTATGCCTTTGGGCTTACCAGAATCCAGCTTTGGACTTATGTCTGGGCGTCATTTGTGTTTATGCTCCCGGGTAGTTTCATGTTTACTTATATGGGCTACGCTGGGCGCGAGGCCTTAAGCGGTGCTGAAGATGCCGTAACAAAAATCTCCATTGCTGTTGGATGTTTCATTTTTTTGAGCAGCATGCCTGGTCTAGTGAAGTGCTTAAGGGAAGGAAAAGAAAGCTCTGGACAAGATAATGCTTGCAAGTAATGACAAAGGGCAGTTTGATGTTGTCGTGATTGGCGCAGGCGCCGGCGGGCTTGTCGCGGCGTCTTTTGCTGCTGGACTAGGTCTGAATGTTGGCCTTGTATCCGATGGAGCGCCAGGTGGTGAATGCCTGTGGACCGGATGTGTTCCCTCTAAAGCGTTGATTCACAGTGCCTCTATTGCTCAGGTGTTGCGCAATTATGCTGGCGACCCGGTGGCTTGCGAGAAGTTTCCGTTTAAACGTGCGATGGAGCATATGAAGAAGGTGCGCGAGCGTGTTAGTCACCATGACTCAGTGGAGAGAGTGGTACAAAGCGGAGTTAAGGTAATTACAGGACGGGCTTGTTTTCTTGATCCATACTCAGTGGAAGTAGATGGGCGTAAGCTGTCAGCGAGGAAATTCATTATCGCAACCGGCGGCTATCAGGCAATCCCACCTGTTGAAGGTTTGAAAGAGGTGGGCTGTCTTACTCACGAAAGCATCTTGGAGCTAAAGACAGCACCTACGCATTTATTGATTGTCGGCGGTGGTCCGGTTGGTGTCGAATATGCACAGACCATGCGGAGGCTGGGTGCGCACGTGACTATAGTGGAGATGGATGATCGGCTGCTTAATAAGGAGGAGTCAGAAACAAGTGAGTTTGTGTTGAAGAGGCTTGAAAGCGAAGGGGTATTCGTGCTCTTTAAAAGTCGGCTTGCGCAGGTCAGGAAAGCGGCAAGCAAACTTGAGGCAACTATCGCCAGGGAGCATGGCGAGGTCACTGTTGGTTGTGATCACATCCTTGTAGCTACAGGAAAAACGCCAAATACAGCCAGCCTAGAGCTATCAAAAGCCGAGGTGGAGGTAACTGAGAAAGGGTTCATCAAGGTCGATCAGCACCAGCGCACGAGTGTTAAGAACATTTGGGCTTGTGGTGATGTGTGTGGCAGCTACCAGTTTACGCACTATGCTGATCACACAGCCCGTGTGGCAGTTATGAATGCTTGTCTTGGATTGCCAGTGAAGGCAGAAGAGCTTGTTGTACCCTGGTGTACGTTTATCGATCCTGAAGTTGCAAGTGTTGGCATGAAGGAAGCAGAAGCAGTAAGGCGCTTTGGGAAGCAGGGGGCAGTAACGTTGTGCTACGTCCTGGATGACTACGATCGAACAATTATTGATGATGTAGCAATTGGATTTGTTAAGGCAGTGCTCGATCGTAAGGGGAAAATTCTAGGAGCCACTGTGGTTGCTCAGCGTGCTGGTGAGCTAATTCACGAATTTGCAATGGCCATGAAGGCTGGCTGGAAGATCACCAGGTTGTCATCGCTTATACATGTGTATCCAACGATGAGTGGTGCCATTCAGAATTTGAGCACACAGTACTATCGGGTTGTCGTAGGGCAATCATGGCAGTCGAAGCTTGTAAAGTCCTGGGCACGTCTTCTGAGATAAGGAGGTTGGAAGTTGTGTATGCCGTGTGGCAGCCAGAACAAGATATGGCTCTCTGTCATTGTGCCGGTGTATAAAGAGCCAGTCGGGGAGCTGAAGTCACTGTCTGCATGGATTCACGCCAATGATGAGCCTGACATTGAGTGGATTGTGGTGGGTGCTGCAAATGACATGACAGGCTTAGCGGCACTCCAGGAGCTCACAGAATCAGGTGCAAGGGTTGGCGGTGGCGGAGTTGTCACTGCCACACAAGGCAGGATTCAGGTAATTGAGTCGTGGGCCGGACGATCAGTGCAGATGAATGCGGGGGCTGCCAGGGCTCATGGCCAAACACTGTTGTTTTTGCATGCGGACACGTGGCTTGGCGCTGGTTGGCAGCGTGTACTTAGGAATACCATTGAGTCAGAAAGTGCAGCGTGGGGCGCCTTTTCTCCTCGTATTGACGCCAGGGGTGGGCTTTTTCGGTTGGCTGAGTGGTGGGGGCAATGGAGATCGCAGGTACTGGGTCTTCCTTATGGCGATCAGGCTTTGTTTGCGAACCGGGAGTTGTTTGTGCAGGTAGGCGGATTTGATGAAGTGGTTCAGTTCATGGAAGAGGTTGATCTTAGCCGGCGGCTCCACCATCTTGGTTTCAAGCCTGTTATAGTTGCAGTCGAGGCAATTACCTCTGTTCGTAAGTGGTCTACCCATGGTATCTGGGATTCGGTTAGAAACATTGTTGCCTTTACGTTATACCTGACAGGTGTACCGAGAGAGTGGATTGAGCGGTGGTACAAGGGTCAATAGGAATTGTCATAGAAGGTTCTGTTGCAGTTTCTTTCGGCTCTTTGTCAGCTTGGTTTCATCCTCGGTTGCGCCGGGTTCTTCTTGTTGCTCTCTATCAAGTATGCGTATGAAAAGCGTGGGGTTAAGGATCTGAGTGCCCTTGTGGTGCTTTAAGGGTAAAAGGTGTTTTGCGTCGAGTGACACCAGGTAATCGGCAGAAGCTTCTTGGGCTGCGGACAGAAGCATGTTATCGTCGGGGTCGATGTTATCCAAACGATAAACAACATAGCTGCCCGGCACATTTAGTGCGAGCCTGCCGACTGCGGTGATGAACTCCACAATCCGCTCTTCTTCAATTTCCTTGTCGATAAATTTGGCGGCTATCTCTTCCAAAATCTGGCTGGACATAACAAGTCGGAAGTCGCCTGCGCGCCACCGGGATATGACTTGTGCCGAGTAACTTGTGCCTGTCCGCGACAAGTACCCGGCAACAAATACAGAGGTATCGACAACGACCTTAAGCACGATTGGTTAACTCACGCCCCTTGCTATTGCCTTGGCTGACTGGGCGCGCTCAGCAGCTTCCTGCATTCGTGCCCTTACGGCATCGAACTCAGCCCAAACTTGCTCCGGTGGTGCTGCCGGTGCTTGCATCGCTGTGTGTAACCCACGTGCTACCAGTAGCTTAGCCTTCTGGCGCGATTCATCGGACACGGGTACCTCCTGTGGATCTTCCTCTATAAGCAGCAGCTCGCTTGGGCTGCAGTTAAAAAACGTGCACAGTCTCAATAGTGTGTTGAATTCGATGCCTTTACTGGCCCCGGTTTCAAGCGCACTGAGGGTCTTTTGTCCGATGCCTGTGGCTTCTGAGACAGTCTTCTGGCTTAGCCGGCCCTGGCTGAACCGTAGGTATGAAAGATTAGTTTTAATGTATTTGCTCATTGGTTTTTACTCCATGCGCGATCATTATAACACCGTCTATGGGATCGAACAAGTGGCAAACGGGATAGCGGTACTCCACATATGGGATAGGTCGCTAATGATTTTGACCTTACTTGTGCCAGCGGGAAGTACTAGGCGCAAATATGTTGAATGAGGCTTTAGCTCCGAGATTTCAGAGGCTCTCGGAATCCGTTCAGTCGCTGGACGATTTCCAATCCATTGACAAGGTCCCACAATCAATTGGGCGAAGGATGGAGGCGCTTGTCTCCATCCTTGTCTGCAACATCAGGCGCCGCACTAATTGCGGTGAAAGTGTTACACAATCATTGCAGAGCCCATTTCGGTAGCCCTGTCCAGATTAGCCATTCTAGTCCATCGATCAACAAGATTAAATGCTTTACGACATGAAACAGTCCACTTCTGTACTGAGTGGAGAGCGGAAGATAAGCAAAGGTCAGGCAAGGCGACTTGGTGAGTTTTACGCTGTTTCAGTGGCATTGTTTATTTAAGAGGGTTGTACTGGGCGTATTGTAAGCTGCGTTATGGTTCGTTTCGCTTGCACCACATCTAAACAACAAAAAGCCTTCGGACAGACCATCCCCGAAAGCCTTGTTTCAATTGGTTGCGGGGGACAGATTTGAACTGTCGACCTTTGGGTTATGAGCCCAACGAGCTACCGGACTGCTCCACCCCGCGGCAAATAATGTACTGACAATTGAATGGTAACATAATTCAGCTTCCTAACTCTGACAAGAGGTTAATTGTGCTTCACTGCTGGTTTGTTTTATGAAGGCAGTCTTGCAAAGAGTATCCAGTGCTTCTGTAACGGTCGATGGCTCTGTTGTATCTTCTATTGGCTTAGGACTTGTGATACTTGTAGGTGTGGCGCAAGGTGACACTGAACAAGATGCTTGCTATTTAGCTTCCAAGGTTGCTGAAATGCGCATTTTTGCTGATGAAGCTGGCAAGATGAACAAGTCTGTAAAGGATGTATTGGGCAGCATTCTTTTAATTTCGCAGTTTACCCTCATTGCTGACTGGCGCAAAGGGCGACGACCAGGCTTTACTCAAGCAGCTTTGCCTCATGAAGGAGAAAGACTTTACAAACATTTTGCTCACGAGCTGTCTAAGCAAGGCATTCCAGTGCAATTAGGGATATTTGGTGCTCACATGCAGGTGGTGTTGGTAAATGATGGACCAGTAACGCTGGTTTTAGAAAACCAGTTTGCTTCCCAAACCACAATGCCTGCCTAGAGCCTTTGCCAATCTAATCTAAGAAACCTGTCTTGTGCTCTTGCTGGTATCAGATTCACGAATAGGCACCGCTGTAAATCCAATTGCTGAGGCATTAGGCTCCAGTATTTCCTTTACCTGCGTCCGTAAAAGTTTTTGGACATAATCTATTGGTTCATCAGCAGGAATAACGTGGAATTTGTACTCGTCTACCATGTGCTCATATTCAGAGAGAATTTTTGATTGGTAGAGCTTGAAGGATTGGTACAAATCAGTGGACATGCCAATGTCGCGTCCAGACTCATAAAAATCTAATCCACCACGGGCCGTGATAATTCTACGCAAGAGAGGCTCCAGCGGCATCTTTAGGTAAAAAACTAAATCTGGTTCTACAGCAAAACCATACAGCTTTCTTACCCAGGCAGAATCAGCTCCTCGTACAACGTCGCGGGCAAAGGCAGTGAAGTAGTATCGGTCAGCAATTACAACAAGCCCAGCTCTAAGTGCTGGCAGGATTATGTTGTGTAACC
>JACQVM010000072.1 GCA_016209785.1 Candidatus Melainabacteria bacterium
ACTAGAGACAGGCACTCTTTGCCAGACAATTCTTCAATCTAATGACAAAGTTACTATCCTTACCGAAGTAGAAGTGGGTGTTCTTGCGGTTTTTCTAGAAGCAAGAGAACCCAAGAAACTTAACGGATTACTGCAAGCAATTTACTCTACAATTCACGGATAATAGTAAATCCTGTTGGGACAGAGGATGACAACACCATTTGAAAAAGTGATCAAAATGCCCCAAGTAGGTGAGCCTGCACCCAAGTTTACGCTGCCTGCTTATCCAGCAGGACCTATCAGCCTGGATGATTATGCTGGCAAGAAAAATGTCATTCTTGCATTTTATCCTAAAGACAATACACCTGGCTGCACCAAGGAAATGTGTACTTTTTCTAGCATGCGCTCGTGCTTTCAAGATTTAAGCACCCAGGTTTTAGGTATATCCTGCGACAGCCTGGAGTCTCACCAAGATTTTGCCAGCAAGTTTGACCTAGAACAGCCTTTGTTGTCCGATGGGGAAGCTGTGGTTGGCAAACTTTACGGTGTGCTGGGCCAAGGCAGATCAATGCCTAATCGAGTGTTGTTTGTCATTGACAAGTTGGGTATTGTGCAACACGTAATTGAAGGAATGCCGGACAACAAAAAGCTGCTGGATTTACTGAAGCAGCTTAATTAGCATTGCCTTTATTGGCTGCTTCGGCAAGCTTTTCTAATATCAAAGTCGGTGTAACTACCTCCGGTAGAACCAACGGCTCCAGTGGTTTGCCGGCCGGAAAGATAACATAAAGCGGGACCCCGGAGCGGCCAAATTTTTGTAGAAGCTTAGTGATACTTGGGTTTTGTTTGGTCCAATCAGCCTTGAATGCCACCACACCTAGAGCCTTCATTTTTTTTGCCACGGCTGTGGTCTCAATAGCTGTCTTCTCGTTAACCTTGCAAGTAAGGCACCAGTCAGCAGTAAAGTCTATAAAAACAGTCTTGCCTTGGTTGAGCTCCTCATTCAGGGTCTCTATGCTAAAGGGCTGCCAGTCTATCTTCGACACTGAATCACTATCCTGCCTAGCAAGTTCTGGCATGCTGGCTGTATCGATCTTGCCTTCTGGCACGCTCAGCACTGGGTGCAACCAGAAATAGTATGCTAGAGCTACCGTAGACAACGCTAATGTCCATACACATACAACTTTTCTAGTAGAACTGCTAAGGTCAGTCATTTGCGCTACCAGCCAAGCTGCAAAGCCCACGCAAAGCAAAAATGCAAGAGTTGAAAGAGCACCAACCAACCCTAGCTGCCCACCTAGGATCCACAGAAGCCATACAACCGTAGCCAGCAGCACAAAACCCATGAGTTCCTTAAAAACTTTCATCCAGTTACCTGGCTTAGGAATAATGCGCATCCATCCTGGATTAGCGGTCAACAACAAATAAGGGAAGCTCATGCCAAAGCCAATGGCAAGAAAGATCAACATTATGGCCCACCAAGGCTGGGTAAAGGCAAATCCTACAGCAGTCCCTAGAAATGGTGCCGTACAGGGAGTCGCAAGAACAGTGGCTAGAACACCGTTGCCAAACGATCCAACATAGCCTTCCTGGCTGCCCAACCAAGCAAGCTGTAGCTGCCCACCAGGAAAGGTGACGTAAAACAAACCAAAAAGGCTAAGCGCTAAGAGCAAGATTACAGTCGACATGACAATTACAAATCCAGGATTTTGAAATTGAAAGCCCCAACCTACTTGTTGACCAGCTATTTGCAAGGAAACAACTACTAAAGACAAGACAACGCTAGAGAAAAGAATGCCACAAGCAAAGGCTACACCCAACTTAAAGATACGCTTGGACTCCTCGGCAGCTTGCTGCACAAACCCTAACAGCTTTATGGAAATTACAGGCAATACACAAGGCATAAAGTTCAAGATAAAGCCACCTAAAAAGGCAAACATAAGCCCAACATAAAGGTTAGGAGGGCTGCCGCCTGTTCCTTGAGGCTTTAACTCATCTTCTAAAATGCTTCGACTGGAACCAGATGATATTGGCGCCTGGGAGAATTGCTGCTCATTGTCAGATTCAAGAAAGGCATTATTGGTTGTGACAGGCAGCGAAAGACTAACTTCGGCCAACCCCGGCACACAAAGTTCACGACACGCAAGCCATTTTACTTTTGCGGCAAACCTAAGGCGGCTACCAGCTCTGAGCTTGGCTGGAGGGGTTACCGTGGAAACAATAATGGTCTGATCCTTGTAGCCAAGCGTAATCAGTCCAGACTCTTCAAATCTTTCAGGTTTTTTCCACTCAAGGGGTCCCACATGAAAGTCCTGGGGAAGCACCCACTCAACAGTGGTTGCTATCCCAGCGTCGCCTGGCTCTTTGTAGTATGTGTGCCAGCCTGGAGCCATTTTAAGTTCAACAGCTAACTTAAAGGGCACATTTGCCTTGACTGCCTTTGTGTTAGCAATTAAGGAAACTTTGACACTCTCGTCAGACTCGGCAGATACATCAGCAGCTTGAGTTACGCCAGCTACCCACATACTAATGCCAAACACCATCACAGCCGTGCAAACTAAGATTATCGATTTATAGCTTAGGCAGATCTTAATCATCAATTTATCGTAGCCGAGTTGGTGTTTGTATACATTGAGGTGAAATGGCATTTAAGGCAGCTATTTGCGCATACACTTTGGCACTAGTACGTGGTGTCCGCTCCTGATTGGTGTAATTTACCCTCACCAAGCCAAATCTACATGTAAGTCCATCGGACCACTCAAAATTATCCAGAAATGACCAGTGCAAATATCCTTTGACGTTAGCCCCAGCCTTAATGGACTCATGTATGGCCATTAAATGTGATACCAGATATCGTACTCGCTGATCATCGTTCAGCGACCAATCGCCATTGGTTGTGTTTGCCGGGAAACATGTGGACATACCATTTTCAGTTATAAAAATTGGGCGTGCATTGTTTTTAAGATCGAAGCGGTAAGGTGCCAGGTCTTCTGTAAGTAAGTAATAGAGCCCCTCAGGATAGATCTCCCAGCCCATGCCTGTTTTTTCCAGCGGGGCAATCTGAGATTGTCTGCCCAAGATATCCAAAGGTAAGCTAAATTTGAACTCACAGATTTCCCGTGTAAAGTAATTAAAGGCAAGATAGTCCATTGTGCCTTTCAGTCCCGCAACAGGCCCAGAAATTGCTTGTAGCTCCTTGCTCAAGTTAAGGGGAAATGGAAATTCAAGCTGCCCTTTCTCCACAGCAAGTGGGAAAAGGTGATTAAAGACATAATCTCGATAATAACGGCTAATGAGATCTAGCGGATTCACCTTGCGACGGGCAACAAAGGGTCTCCAATGAATGGTAAAACTAATTTTTGCCTTAGGTGAGATATTGTGAATGGCCTGATACGCCTGAGCATGCCCTTCCAGCAGGCCTCGGATAGCTTGAAAGGCTAGGCGATAGTTCTTATGGTAGCCTGGTGGCCATAAGCCATTTATATACCCTTGGTATGCATAGACTAAAGGTTCATTGATTGTGAGCCAGTAGTCAACCAAATCACCTAGCTCTTGGGCAGCTAGCTCAGCATACTTGGCAAAAGCAACTATCGTACGCTCATTGTTCCACCCTCCCATCTCGGACAGCCATCTCGGCAAGCAAAAATGAAACAAAGTTACAAAAGTCGTCATACCATGAGCCTTCAGAGCTTCCAGAAGCTTTTTATAGTAGTCCAGGGATTCGCCATCCAGATGGCACTGGTTAGTAGCTTTTGGACAAAGGGTTGCCCAATTTAGGCTAATACGAAAGGCTTTTAGGTTGAGCTCCTGGCACAGTTCAATGTCATCGCCATAATGTGAGAAAAACTCGCAGGCTTTATCTGCAGTTGTGCCATCAGCAATTGTCCCTGACTTGGTGGTCCATTGAGACCAATCAGACAACCTTTGAGAAATCTCTAAAGGGTTGCCCTCAAATTGAAAAGCAGAAGTTGCCACACCCCAAAGAAAATCTGGGGGAAATCTCAGTAACTGGGAAATGGAACTTGCCTCCTAACGCTAGCCAGCAAAAGCAAAGGGTTCAGGCTCATTTTACCCCTTCTAACAGACAGACTCTTATAATTAGTCCGTAGCCAAGGAGAGACAATGATTTGGCTTTGATAGTTATTCTGATTCTAATCAACCTAGCTTGCTTTGCGTGCACATTGAACGGTTATTTCCTAGCAGATGATTTTGTGCACATACCATACCTGGTCAAGGTGTTTCAAGGACATCCAGTACTGCTTTGGCAAAATTTTTTTTCCAACTGGATGCAAACACAAGGGACTCAGTTTTATCGTCCACTTATATCGCTTACCCTAGCCCTTGATTATCTTTTGTATGGAACCAACCCAATTGGCTATCATGTGTCCAACACTTTCTTTCAAATCCTTTCGTCAATATTTTTGTTTCTTTTATCTAGACGTATTCTTAGCCCGTATGGACAGCGCCCTGCCACCATTGCTGCATTTTTTGCAGGTTCATTGTTTGCTGCACACCCGCTACATCCTGAGGTAGTAAGCTGGGTTATAGGCCGAGTCGACAGCGTCTGTACCATGTTTTATCTGGCATCATTGTTCTTGTTTGTAAAATCCGTGCAAGACAGTTCTCGCGCCAGCATATGGGCAAGCATCCTGACTTTTGCCTTAAGTCTTTTGTCCAAGGAAATGGCAGTAACCCTTCCAGCGACAGCAACGTTTTACTGCATCATAGCGGCAGGCAAGTCATCTATCCGCGAAAGATTTTCCCTTGCCATTGCCCAAAGTTTTCATCTGTGGCTCGTGCTAGCAGGCTATTTTATAGTGCGCACATTATCTCTTGGCACCATATCCGGTGGCTATCTAGGATCTATAGGAGAAGGACTAAGCGCATCGCTCTATAAGCGTTTCTTCCTGGATGGATCGTTTGTCAGAGTGCTTTTCCCTTTCAATGAAGAACTTTTCGGATCAACAAATTGCTTGCGATTGCTTCTCCGTCTTATGTATCTTATGGCTGGGCTAAGTATTGCTGTACGCCTTCTGACGCACCCACGATCTTCCGGACTTAGCCGTTACATTGTTTTTGCCTTGGGCTGGTTGGTTTTATCGCTTGTCCCTGCCTATCAAGTATGGAATCTTACAGAGACACTGCAAGGAGGCCGCTTTGCTTACCTAGCCACAGCACCTCTATGTCTTCTTATGGTTCTGCTGGTGCTCCCAATGGCTCCCTCATCACACAATGCTCTAAAGCTAGGCTGGACCAAGTGGGCAAATATAATCGGCAGAGTCTTGCTGACCGGCTTTGTCTTGTCTTTTGCCTTTATGACCTACAAGAATAATCTGCCATGGGCACAAGCTAGCGCACAGGTTCGCACGTTGAGAAGCTCTATCGAGAACGCTCTGGCAACTTTACCAGCCAAGACAAAACTAGTCTTACTAAACCTCCCGCAGCGGATACACGGTGCCCATATGCTTTACAACGCGGCCATGCTGGACATATTACTCAATCCACCATTATCTCCGCCTGGTCTGTCTGCAAGGGTTGTTACCTTCGAGCCTATGACTTATGGTGACTCTGAGCTATTAATAATAGCTCGCTTACGACGATTGTTGAAGACACCTGACTCTTATGCATTTTATGAGTGGGACCAGCAACAATCACAACTGATACCAATCAAGTTGGTGGCATCAAACAAGGCAATTTCTTTAGGCGGTCTCAGTCTTAAAGCGCTTGCTCCAAATAGCTTCCTTGTCTCTCCACAGCTTGACTTGCCTTCGACAGCAACAGATTTTGTTGATGTTTGCCTTGTGTCCAAGAGAGCCACTTCTGCCCCAGAACAAATCTCAGGTCCAGATCATTTGTTCCTCTGGTGGTCTTGTGTGTCAGATCCATTTTTTTCATCTTCCCGGCGCTTAGCTCTTCCGCTTGTGCCCGACGGGGCTCAGCATTGCTATAGGTTTAATGTGTCCCAACATAAGACTTGGCTGATGGCTGAACGCATCAATCAAATTCGCCTCGATTTACCTACTCAGTATAATTACAATCTCAAGGGTGTCTATTTGCTAACTGGAGACAATGCCTTGCCTTGCCTTGAAGCAGACGAAAGTACTTTACAGGAAGATAACTCGGGCGTGTGGAGAATGAAGTCTGCAATATGCACGTTTAGCTATGATGCATCCACAATTCCAGGGGCTACTCAGGTTGCAGTAGAAATATCAAAACCAGACGCTTGGTTTGAACATTACTCTGGAGAGTTGCGTGACTCAAGACTATCTGAGCACGCTCTTACGCACTGGCAGCTCAACAACGTCAAGGGCAGGTTTGATATACCACTAACAGCTTTTCCTAGTGCTGGCTACTATGAAGTCAGGGTTGCTGCCGCAAACAACAATAATAAGGTCCTTGGCTATGTCTCCGACCCAATTAACCTTCAGATAGGGCCCGAACAATTCAGTAGCTTAAGACATTAGAACCAGATGAACAACATGTCAAACACAACCGAGGACTCTAGCTATAAGCAGGTGACAATACAAAAGGCCAGTCTCGATCTTGGTTCTCATCAAACCCAGATGGTGATGGGTTTTCTGCTGATACTTGCTGCATGTATTGTCAGCTACTGGAGATGCTTGAACATCGGGTTTTTACTAGATGACTTTCTACATCTTGATTATGTAGCCCGATTTGTTCAAGGAGATTGTCGGGACTTTTTGCAAAATTTCTGGGGCAATTGGGCAGGGTCAGATGTTATGAAAAGCTACCGGCCAGCAGTCTCAGTTTCGTTTCTCATTGATTACCTACTCTGGGGAACAAATGCCTTAGGTTTTCATTTAACTAACGTTTTTTTGTTGTTCTTATGTTGCCTGTTAGTTAGCCTAATTACCCTGGAGATTACCGGACTATGGGGCAACCGACTTGGTGCAGGGGCAGCTATCTGGGCTGGGTTGCTTTTTGCCGTGTATCCAGCACATCCAGAGGCCGTGAGCTGGATCGTGGGACGTGTAGATCTTTTGTGTGGCGTGTTTTATCTTGGCTCTGTTTTTTCGTATCTACGCTTTCGCCTTTTGAAGGAGACATTTTACTTTAAGCTATCTCTTGTTTTGTTTTTGCTTGCCTTGCTAAGCAAAGAGATGGCAGTGACACTACCACTAACAATTCTTGCCATTGAACTTGGTCTTTATCAGAAGAACTTCTCCATCCTTAAATATCCTACTAGGTGGCTGACCTTTGCGCCTCGTTTCAAGTACCTTGGTGCATTTGTTCTTCTTCTGGCCGTTTACGCAGTTTTTCGTTGGGCAATCTTAGGCTCTCTTGTAGGCGGCTACAGCACCGAGTCCCTAGAGGAGCTTTTAAGATCATGGAAAGTTTTTGCTGACAGAGCCTCTCTTGTAAAGATTTTTCTGCCGGCAAACGAAGAAGTTTTTGTAGCTTCCTGGGTGCTAAAGGTGCTGAGTGGTTGTTATATGGGCATTTTAGCTGTGCTTATTCTTCGGCTTGTCGCACATACTTGTTCGCCTCGCCCATACTTTGTTCTTTTAGCTATGGTGTCACTGATGCTATTGCCTACCTTTCAAATATGGCACATCTACCCTAATCTCGTGGGGAGCAGATTGTTTTTTCTTTCATCAGCGCCACTATGCATTTTCATAGCATTAGCTGCATTGCCAGCAGCTGATGCTATGCCCAGACGTTATGCACACCTATGTACTGCTGTCGGACTTACCCTTCTGCTTGGACTGTTTGGACTGTGGTCAAATTTGCTTGCAGCAAATGTTAAGCCCTGGGTCACGGCAGGACAGCAAATGTCAACACTACGATTACAGATACAAGAAATTGCTGAGAACATACCTGAAGGCAAACGGGTTCTCTTGCTTGATCTGCCAAGAGACTTCTCTGGTGCAGGAATGCTTACACGACCACAATACCTGGAAATTTTAAGCCGCCCTCCCTTTGTCTCACGGGATCTTTCCCGACGGCTGCTTACAATTGAACCAATAGTCTCAGGTAGCCATGATTATGTATGGCCAGAACAACTTTCAAATATCCTGAAGCACCCTAATCTAAAGCAGGTGTTCCGCTGGAGCACCAAAGATGGAAAGTTTCTTTCCTGGACTCATCCAAGTGGAACAACACAATGCAGCTTTTATGCAGACAGCACTTCTTGCGACGGGCTCACATACGAACCTAAAGAGGCACGCCTTATGTCCGCCAACCAATGGAACATAATGTCCGACCAAGTTCCGTGCATTGTAAAATACGATAATTTCCTGCGCATTTACCCTGGTACCACAGGAGTAAGCCTGTTTTTTCCATTTCCTCCTCTAAATCCACTGGTGGCACGGTTGGCAACGATTGATCTAGAGATGAAATCACCAGAAGGTTGTCCAGACTGCCTAGGAGGAAAAGCTAAGCTTGTCTGGGAAACGCATCCTGCTACACATAGCACCAGCCAGGCTAGTACCACCAATATGTACTCAGGGAAAGCCACGCTGCGAGATCGTTATCATGGCAAGTATGTACTGTGGCTTGGTCGTTACAGGCTCTGGACATTAAATGGAGCCATAGGCCGTATTGGCCTTCATTTGGAACCTGGCAATTACTTTGTTGATCTTCGCTCTATAGTCATTCGTTCCGATGTTGAAATGGTTCCACGTCTTTATTGTTCATCTAGTGATAATCCCTATATGTTATGGCTTCACTCAAACTCACCTGCTACTCCACTGACAATCAAGTACGATGCTAGTCATCTTGCAGGGACTCATTTGGTCAAATTACTTGTCACCACTTCCGGCATCACTTTTGATGCCAACCAGGAGCATGAAGTATCTGCACCTAATCCTGCCTCAGGACAATCCAACTTACTTACTGAGCTTGAATTGCCTGGGAGCACTGGCACATTTACTCTGGATCCAGCCATTTACAACTACCCGGGTGTTCACCAAGCTCGCGTACTAGCATTTGATTCTCTAGGCCTGCCTGTGGGCTTACCTAGTGAGCCAGTATCTTTTGGGGTTCCTAGAAAGTAACATTTGCCGGTTGCCAAATTGAGGACACAAGCCTCTCCATGCTGCTATAACTACAAAGTAATTTTGGAAGATCAACACACGATAATGCCAAAACCTGAGACCACCAATGCAAAGACAATTATCTTCTGCCTGGCAACACTGCTAGGGCTGTTTTTTGCTTACCAGTTAAGAGTACTCATAATCAATCTACTCCTAGCATTAACTTTAGCCTCTGCTATTTGTCCTTTAGCAGAAAAGTTGGAGGCCAAACGTATCTCTAGAATTGTCACAGTGCTGGGAGTATACGCGACAGTTGCACTTCTTTATGCTGCCGTTGCTGCTTTTCTTGCTCCTGCCATCTGGGAACAAGCAGTACAGTTGTATCAGCAGCTACCAGCTTATATGGCAAACTTCCTGGAATGGTATCGGCAGCTTGTTGCGTTAGCTGGAGAAAATGCACAAGCTGTCAACTTTGATATTGGTGATGTTCGTGCTGTAGTTATAAAGCTTGTACACCAGACACTAGACGTTACCGCAGGACTAGTAGGGGTTATGCTCAACGGAATTCTGGTGCTCTTTTTAACTGCCTACTTTGTTGTGGAGGCAAATATAATCTGGCCAGAACTACTGAAGTGGGTGCCACCTAATAAGCGCGAGCATGTCTCCCAATTAATTCGCCCGCTGTCCTCACGTATGGGCGGCTATGTTCGTGGGCAAATTTTAGTTAGCCTAGCTGTTGCCTCATTCCTTGCTGTTGGTCTGACATTGCTGGGTGTTAAGTACTCGCTGGTCTTAGGCGTATTAGCTGGCTTGCTTAACTTAATGCCCTTTGTAGGCTCCATGCTTACAGC
>JACQVM010000083.1 GCA_016209785.1 Candidatus Melainabacteria bacterium
CATTTACATCAGTAACAGTCCGCCCAACAGCAGAAATTATGCCTAAGGTGACCGTGTGATCAAAACCAAGCGGGCTACCAATAGCAACAGCAAACTCGCCTGGGCGTAAACCAGTGGATGTCCCAAGCCTAGCAGCAGGCAAGTTGGTTGCATTAATTTTCACCACTGCAACATCAGAAAAACTGTCTGTACCAACAACCTTCCCATCTAAGGTTCGTCCATCGCTAAGACTAACCTTAATGTTAGAAATCCCACGCACAACATGAGCATTGGTAAGAACGTATCCATCAGATTTAATAATGACACCAGATCCGGTGTTGCGCTTTTCAATCCTAGGAAGACGTGGTATGCCTTGTCCTTTACCACCGCCGGGAGCCACACGTTGACCGTTGAAGAAAAACTCAAAATTGCCAAACGGCCAGTCTTGACCAAAAGGAAGATTAAGTCCAGGAACACTGATGGCTGGGTGGGCAACCTTCTGCTGAACCTCAATGTTAACCACGCATGGTGCAACCGAAGAAGCTATGTCAGCAATTGTATTTGCTCCCAGACCAAGCATTGCTTCTTGTGTAGGATTAGCCCGTTCGTGATGGGTTGTGCCACTGGGGACTCCCTTGGCTATAATTCCTGCTGGATCCCCCACATCTGTGCTGCCTGCTTTCCCAAACATGTAAGAACCGCTACCAACCACACAAAGTGTGCCAACCAAAAGAATCTTCTCCTTAAGTTGCATTACTACTTCCTCCCTGTAACTTAGTGGGGTTGAACAATTTGTATCTATATTTTTCGACGCTTACAAAACACGTTTGTTCCCACTATCGGCCCATGCCCAAATGCTGAGCTTTCTGGAAAACCTTCCCTTCTGTCAAAATTGAAGGTGCCAATACCACCTCAACTTCTTGCATTTCCTTCAATGTACTTGCACCAAGCGTAGCCATGCTGGTCTTAATAGCACCAACTAAATTTTGAGTCCCATCATCGCTGTGAGCTGGACCAAGCAAAATCTGCTCTAGGGTCCCTGAAGTTCCAACCCTAATGCGAGTCCCCCTAGGCAACACAGGACTAGGTGTAGCCATTCCCCAGTGAAACCCCCCTCCTGGAGCTTCTAAGGCTCGTGCTAGAGGTGAGCCGACCATTACAGCATCAGCACCACATGCTAGTGCCTTACAAATGTCTCCAGCAACCACCATTCCTCCATCAGCAATAACCTGAGCCGTGTGACCAGTCTTACGTTCATAGTGATTACAAGCTAAAGCACAATCGGCAATGGCTGTGGCCATGGGCACCCCAATGCCCAGAACACTGCGAGATGTGCAGGCAGCACCAGGGCCAACACCAACTAAGATGCCTGCAACACCAGTGGCAAGCAACTGTAGAGACGTATCATAAGTTACACAATTACCAACAACCACCGGTATGCCAATGGTTTGGCAAAACTTAGTTAAGTTAAGCTCGTTGCCTCCTGAGGCGGAACGGTGCTCAATGCCAGTTACCGTAGACTGGACAAACAAGATTCCACATCCAGCCTCAACTGCTAATGGGCCATATTTGCTGGCTAAGTTAGGGGTAACAGAAGCTGCAGCAACAACCCCTTGTTGCTTAATCTCCTCAATGCGCTTACTTACAAGGCTCTCCTTAACCGGTTGGGCATACAATTTCTGCATAACTTCCACAAAGCTACTGTTGTCACAATGAGCAACCTCAGCCAAGGCCTCAGCAGGATTGTCATAGCGAGTCTGCAAGCCCTGCAGATTGAGGACTCCAAGCCCACCAAGCTTACCCATGACTGCCGCACTTTGGCAGTCAACTACACTGTCCATAGCCGAAGCAATAATGGGAAAAGCAAAACGGTAACCGCTAAGCTCAAATGACACATCGCACAACTCCACATCCATTGTCCGGGATCCAGGCACAAGGGAAATTTCGTCAAAGCCGTAAGCCCTACGCGTTGGCTTGCCCTTACCAATTAACATTTCTGCCATGTACACATCCCCACCAACAACAACCCCTTAGCTTGTGCCAGCACAAATAAGCGCCTATCTTAACACCATGGCTACAAGAGCCGCGCGACCAAGTAAAGCAACTTTGTCCACATAAGTTGAGAGGCTGCTTTCCCATACCTTGGTTTGGCAGCCTCTCACAAAGTTTCAGGTACTACAGTGGTTAAAAAACTACAAAAGCACACCTAAACCCTGAAACCATGGACAACCAGCTCGAGCTAGCTATCTTTTTTTAGGATATCGTTCATATCAAATGATGTCAAGCAGCGATTATTAGAAGCTGTGAGACCACTTAAGGTTATTGGTTTAAACAGCGGCACCTCTATGGATGGGGTAGATGCTGCCCTCTTTCAAATTAGTCCCCAAGAGGTACCAGCATCTACATCACCTGCTTTAGCAATTGAGATGCTCTCCTCAATTCTGTATCCCTTTGAATCCAGCTTTCAAAGGAAGCTCAAGGAAACAATAGCTTGCGGACAAGCAAGCCTGGAGTCCATTACAGCACTCAATTTTGTCCTCGGGGAAATCTTTGCCCAAGCAGCCATACAGCTCATGAAAGACTCTCAAGTACGCAATGGAGAAGTTAATCTAATTGGCTCTCACGGACAAACCATTTGGCATTCACCTAAAAGGGTTACCAACTGGGGCATTAGCACAACTGGAACGCTTCAACTTGGCGAACCAGCCGTCATTGCCGCACGAACTGGCATTCCAGTAATTGGCGACTTTCGGGTTCAAGACATGGCATTTGGTGGACAAGGTGCACCACTGGTAGCGTTTGCTGACGAGGTGCTCTTTGGTCAAGCCAAGGAGACGCTCGGAATTCTTAACCTTGGTGGCATTGCTAACATCACTGTAATTGCAGATACAGGCAAGGCTGTTATGGCCTTTGACACAGGGCCAGGAAACATGGTGATTGACAGTGCTGCTCAAGAGCTTTTTGGCTATGACCAAGACACCAATGGGCACTTAGCAGCCCAGGGGGTTGTCGATAAAACCTGGCTTGCTACATTGTTAGAGCATCCTTACTTTGCTTACGCCCCACCCAAAACAACTGGTCGAGAAGAGTTTGGGGCCCAATTTGCCAACACCTTAATTGCTGAAGGCAAGTCCTTAGGCTTAAACGAATACAGTATTATGGCTACCCTGACAGCACTTACAGCCTTTTCCATAGCTCAAGCCTATCAAAGTTTTGTCCTACCAAACTATAAACTTCAACGACTTATCCTTGGGGGTGGTGGCACAGAAAATGATTCGTTAAGAAATATGCTGTTGCAATACTGGCCTCACCAAATTGAACTTAACTGTCACGAAGACTTTGGAGTTTCCAGCAAGTTTAAAGAAGCACTTTTATTTGCTTTGCTTGCCTATACCACCTTCTTTGGCATTCCTAACAATGTTCCTAGTTGTACTGGTGCGTCACGCCCAGTTTGCTTAGGTAAATTGTGTCGTCCTTACTTATAAGCCAGACATACACAGATCATGTTGTCAAAATTGGAGTCTTACCAGAGATGTCCTCCGCGTGTATGATGGTAACAGCGGAGTCCAGGGGAAACAGGGGATTGGAAGTCCTGACTCCTTTTTTGAATCTCAACCGATTAGGAGGACTACTGATGAAATCAAGCTGGTTTACGTATGCAAAACAGCTCTTAGTAGGCTCTTTTGGGATAACTTTGGCAATTGCGTTATTTATTAACCTACCTGCCTATGCACAAGGTGGAGATGCATTTTCTGCTGGTGCTCCAGGCATGCAGTCCAACCAAACTCCAATAACTGGTAGTCAGACCCAAACAGTAAGTGCTGGTCAGGCGCCAATGTTGCAGGGTGCCACAAATGGCACAATTGGACCGCAAGCAGGAGACGCAACTGTTGTACAGGGCGTCAACACAGCAGGAACAGTAAGGGTCAATAACCTAGCTAACCTGGAAGCTCTCTTGAACATCATCGCCAATGGTATGGAAATTCTAGGCATTGCCTGGGGTGGACCTACCATGATCATGGGCTTTATGCACATGGCCGCTGGTACACATGATGCCATGAAGCGTGTGCTCTTTGGAGCTGCTGGGGTTACTGGTGGCTTGGCAACTCCTGGTTGCATCAACTGGTTGGTTGCCTCGGCCCGCGATGCCAACTTGTTCTCATAACAGCGTATTTACGCGCAAAGAGGCAGGTAGTGAAGGCTGCCAGTCCCGGAACAGATCTTGATGATCTGCAGAGCGCTGAAATAAGAACTGCCCGGGACAATCCAGAGCTACCGAACCTACAAGCTAACTTAACTAAGCAGGCTTTCTGACAGGATAAGCCTGCTTAGCATCGACATCCTTATTAGTTGTAGGTATTCTTAAATCTAGGCTCTATTTGGCTGGTGAACTGTAATGGAACTCCACATCCCAGATGGCATCAATTATGAGTGCAGCGGTTGCGGCAAGTGCTGTAGCGGCTGGGCTGTGCCTATGACCAAGGAAGATTATGAACGGATTTCTGTCAAGGACTGGGGAGCAGTTAATGAAAAGTACAAAGACAAAAAGCTGTTTCGTAAGTTAAAAGATAGCCAAAGAGCAGGCGGCTTATATACACACACTATAGTTCGTGGGGATGATGGTGGTTGCCCTTTCTTAGAAAACAATCTTTGTTTTATCCACAAAAGTTTTGGTGGCAAGTTTAAGCCAACCATTTGCCAACTGTTTCCTTATTGCTTTAATGAAACCCCCTCTGGGATTTACACCACGGTTAGCTTTTACAGTATGAGTGTCATTTACAACTCAGGCCGAGCACTAACTGCCCAGAAAGAAGTGCTCGAGCAAAAGTGGCAAGAGTTCCAGACTATTAATCCAGACCACCATCCCAACTGGTCATTATTACAGTTAACGGTAGGCGAGCCCATTACCTGGGATGAGTACCTAAAACATGATGAGAAGCTGCTGGAGTTACTGCAAACTCATAAGCTCTCCATTTACGAGCGTCTGCTGGCTGGTTCAGAGTATCTTGTTTCTCTCAGGAAGGTACCGCCACAGCCAATTGCGCTTTCCAATCAAGCTGCTTTAAATCATTTAGACAAACACCTTCTGGTTGCTTTGCACAAGATTTACTTCCCAGTTAAGCCGTTAGGTTTGGCAGATCCTGATTTTAGTATTGGTCGATTCTTATATCAGTTAGCCTTTCAAGGCACAAGTTTAGCCTTTCCTGGTTGCAGCTACAGCATTGAAGAGTTAAACAAAATGCCTTGGCCAAGCAATGATTTAGAGATACAAGATCTTCTCTATCGTTACTTTTACTCTCGCATATTTGCCAAGCTTTACTTTGGTGCTGGGTTTGGTCAATTAAGCCTTATTACAGGATTTCATCACCTTTGCCTGATTGCTGCACTTATTAAGTTGCAGTCTAAAGCATGGGCTTTGGCACGTCAGGCTCCAACAGTTAGCCTCATGGACGTTGCTACTACTGTCCGGCAACTAGAAAAGGGACTAGGTGAAACCCGGTTGGGTGGGTATTCTGCTGCCGTTTGGGAGCTCCTTATGTCTAGTCCACAACGAGTAAAACGTGTTTTGGCTTGCACGTAAGGTTTATTTTGTTTGCCACTTAACAATTTTGCCGTTGACTTCCTGCTAAAGTTAGCATAGGCTTACCCCATGATTTCAAGGGGCACCCACACTTTTTGGGAATGCACCATTATTTACTAAACAATTTACGGATTTGTTGGCAGGAGGACACTGCATGAATATTATTTCCAAACTTACTATGGCTACCTTTGGTGCTACATTGGCTGGTGTTCTTTTCTTAGGTGGTCCAGTCAACGCACAAGGCACTGATGCATTTTCAGCTGGCGCACCTGGTATGCAATCCAACCAAACACCAATTACTGGCAGCCAGACCGACACAGTAAGTGCAGGTCAGGCCCCGATGCTACAAGGTGCCACCAACGGTACCATTGGACCCCAAGCAGG
>JACQVM010000091.1 GCA_016209785.1 Candidatus Melainabacteria bacterium
ATGCAGTATAGAAAGTTAGGTAAATGGGGACTCAAGGTCAGCGAAATTGGTTTAGGTAGCTGGCTGACCTATGGTGGAGCTGTTGATGAGCAGGCCTCTCAAGAGCTGATACTGTATGCTTTTGATTGTGGCATAAACTTTTTTGACACCGCTAACGTTTATGCCCACGGTGCTGCTGAGGAGATTGTGGGGAAGGCACTCCATAAACTCAAGAGAGACTCAATTGTTATTGCCACTAAAGTGTTTTTCCCTATGGGTGAAGGGCCCAATGACAAGGGACTATCACGCAAGCACATTATGGAACAGTGCCATGCAAGCTTGAGGCGGCTTCAAACTGATTACATTGATTTGTACCAATGTCATCGCTATGACCCAGATGTACCTCAAGAGGAATTGGTGCGCACTATGGACGATCTTATCCGCCAAGGCAAGATCCTTTACTGGGGTGTCAGCGAATGGACAGCCGGACAAATTGAGGACGCTGTTGAAACCGCACGCCGTCTTAATGCGCCGCCACCAGTGTCCAATCAACCTCTCTACAATATGCTGACAAGAACCATAGAAGCAGAGGTTATACCCCTTTGCCGACGGTTAGGCTTAGGGCAAGTAGTCTTCTCTCCTCTAGCACAAGGAGTTTTGACTGGAAAATACAAACCAAGGCAAGTACCACCACCTGATAGTAGAGCTGCCGACGATGAGTCAAACATGTTTATGTTACATCGTGACCTTCTGTCGGATGAAACGCTAGCACACGTGGAACAACTAGCTCTCATTTCCAACGAGTCCGGTCTTGCCATGGCTCAACTAGCACTTGCCTGGTGCTTACGTTTGTCTGAAGTTTCAAGCGTCATTACAGGCGCTACAAAACCAAGTCAGATTAGCCAAAACGTAAAAGCTAGCGGGCTTAGGTTGTCTGGGGAAGCTTTACAGCAAATTGATGCCATCCTCAAACCACTAGTTTGCTAGCTAACGGTTGTCTTTAGTTTGTTTAGCTGGTGCTAGTATATGTAGACATTCTAGACATGTTGAGGAGGGTATTATGGCCGTAACAGTCAAAAAGGCTGTCCTGTGGAGGCGGGAATTAGACAATCAACCTGGAACATTAGCAGAAGCGTTAAGGCCCTTGGCCAATGCCCGTGTTAATTTGCAGGTTATGATGGGGTATGTTTTGCCTGGTGATCGTACCAAGGCAGCTTTGGAGATTTACCCAGTTGCCGGCAAAAAAGCTGAGGCAGCAGCCACATCTGGTGGACTCCAACCAGCTACAGCAATTTACTCGCTTGTCGTTCAGGGCGATGATCGCGTTGGTATAGGTCATGAAATAGCTGACTGCCTGGCCAGAGCAGGAGTCAATATTTCCTTTGCTGTAATGGAAGTAATTGGCAAGAAATACTCAGGTGTATTTGGGTTTGACACCGAGCAAGCCGCTCATAAGGCTGCTGAGCTAATTAAGACAACTGGGCGAGTGTTGCGTAAACGCGCTACTGCTAAATCGTCAAAGACCTCCTCCAAGACAAGTACAGCTAGACCCAAGGCCAAAGCACAGTCCACCAGAAAAGCTCCTAGCAAAGCAACCTCAAACAAAGGTAGTACCCGGTCAGCGACCAGGAAAGCTACAAACAAAAAATCACGCAAATCGGCTGGCAAACGCAAATAAGGCTACATTAACGCTTGAAGCCATGTAGAGAGTGCTCATGTAAGCTATAGAGCTCTTGTGGGCTCATGCCATGCTTATCGTCCATGTAAATCATCAAGTAAGCTGGCGACAGATGGTGATATTTAGGATAATTGGTGTAAAAGTTAGCAAGCAAACGAGCGTATGTATCTACTGGTTTGGAGAACTTAAAAATGCTTACGTCTGACTTGCTCCAAGTACGGGTTTGTTGAATTAGGTAGTCCACCGCTAACTTATTTTCTGGTGTTAACGAATTGGGCAGCCGTGTGGCCAGAGCAAAGGCCATTTCAGTTGCACAATGTCTTAAGCCTTGGTTCAGTCCTTGGATAAGCCCCTCAAGAAATACAACTTGGGCATCTAAGGGTAAAGACAACCACAGTACTCCAGGAGATACTTCTGTTTCTTGTTTTGTCATATTGCCAGCCTTTAGTTGTTCCCTATAACTATTTATGCCACAAAAACTTCAGCTTGGGTAATTAGCTACCCTACTCAAACCCCCGGCGTTAACGCGGGTCTGCCCACAGGGGATCCAATTCTGTCCATCACCAGGGTGCCAGGGTTGGGCTATCATGAGGGCATATTGGCAAACGGGGTGTTGCGAAATGTTGCTTAGTTGGAGACTGCGAGGACCTAAACATTGGTATCTGAAGGTCATGTCCTTTATTAGCCTTGCTACTATGCTTGGATCATCTGGGCAAGCATCATCGCCTAGGCTGGAACCAGTCGATCTAACTTCACCAACATCCAACCAAGGCATGCAATTTGCCAACATTGGCACAAGCATGCCTGAAATACTTCTTTATATAGAGTCAGCCAAGGTTACCATACGCCAAAGTCATAGTGAACAGTCTATTAGCCTTTCAAGCAATTGCCCATCACACTGGAAAGTAGCTGGTAACAGCATCCGGCAGGTAGCCATGTCGTCGCCTTTCAAAGGTACCGTACTAAGAGCTGACGCGGGCGGATCTTATGTTGTGACTAATGGAAAGGTTTATCAACTACCCCTTAGCGCCAGTGGGGCTATTCGTAATCTTAAAGTAGAAAAAGGGTCTGTTTTAGTTAACAGTCAGGCACTAGAGCCTATGACTGGTTCTGACAGTCCCGGGAGCTGCCTTGGTCCTGATGTGCTTGAAGTACTTGTACCACACACCTACAAGGGAGGACTTTTTATCTCAAGTCAAAACAACTCTTCAGTTGATTTAGATAAATGGGCAGGCAACAGCCTGACTATAAAACTCTATGGGCTCAGCACATTCTTAGGTGAACAACTTAAGTGCTTTGGCAAAGCAATAATTGACATTCAAGGAGAAGGAGAAGCACAAGTTAAGGGACTGTCAGCTACAACGCTGGTCGCTAATATTCATGGATCTGGACGCGTGCATGTGCTTGGTGGCAATGCAGATACAACTACTGCAACCGTCACGGGCAGCGGCTCTGTTGTTCTCAAAGGTGGCTTCGGGACCGTAAGCAAGTCAGTCAATGGAAACGGCACTATTGAAGTTTTAAAGTAAGTCTTTAAAACAGCTCAGGGTCTACGCACATGCCATCACGGCAATCTAATTAAGCGCTCCGTCACTGCCTTTGGCAGTTCCTCAGCGCGTCAACACACTCGCCGGCCGACGGCTCAACGCAGTCGTTGGCTCGCTCGAGCCTGTTACTCAAGCCCTGGTGATTCTACAAGCCAGAGTCATGGACAATGAACTACAATACAACCTCTGGAGCAACGACAATCTGGCCGATGTCATTACCCTAATGATACTAGCCGTGGTGCTCGAGTTAGCAGGCTACTTACCAGCGCCCACCGCCACCTCTTCGTCCACCGGG
>JACQVM010000077.1 GCA_016209785.1 Candidatus Melainabacteria bacterium
ACCAAGGACCAACCAATGTCCAATGTCCAACATGTCCAATGACAAAACGCCGTGCGCGTATCCTCGGTGTGTTTGGTCATTTTGGCATTCCTTTACCGAAGTTCACAGCGACAGTTGGGCAGGAGAACAATGTCACGTTTCCTGTTACACCTGTGATTAGCAACAATCTACAGATGGGTGGAATGAGCATTGGTCCTAGCATTAATCGCCCTATGGGTAGAACAGGCAAATTTGCCGTGGCACCGCTTCTCCAGATTGGTGGCTACAATGTAGCTACCGGTACTAAGCAGTCTGGCAAGTTTGGTGCAGGGGTCCGTATTGGTTTTACCAATGATCATATAACTAGCCATTTTGCTTATGGGTCTGTGTCTAATTTGGTTGTTGCCGACTTTATATTGAAGATCAGTAAGAGTCTCAGGTATCAGGCTGGGGTCAACCGTTTTCTTGAGGATGGAATTTTTGGTGTGAGGCGCGCTCGCTTAATGAGTGAAGTGGTGCACAACTATGCTATTGGCTTCATTCCCTTTCTAAGCTCAGTTAACTTCCGTACATCTGCAGGCTTTGCTCAGGACAACTCTAGTTTACTTAATTTGACACCACAGTATAAAAAGCTTTTCGATACCCCGGCTAAAGCTGAAAAGCAATTTGCCCTTAGAGTGCAGGAGCAAGTAACAGCAGCCACTCATCCCATTTTTGCTCTGGGGGACACCGCGTTAGGCACTAAGATGTTCATTTATGGTGGAGTTGGGCTTAAAGGGTACTCCACGGGAGACAGTATGCTTATGGCCCAAGCCGGTCCTATCCTCAACGTTTATTTAAAGCGGGTACGTTTGCAGGGTGGATATACGCAGTCTGTAATACGAGGGAAATCCCCATTTGTTTTCGATCAGTTTATTCAAGGGCAGCGCTCAGTGTCGCTAGCAGGGGATGTAAAGGTATCCAAGTATCTAACGGTTGGAGCTTCTACTGGCTACAATCTTAATGCCAAACTGCTCTACCAGAGATCACTGACAGCCGCAATTGGTCCAGAAGACTTCAAAGTGTTGTTTTCTTATGACACCATTCGTAAGGTCAATAGGTACGGTTTTGATGTTTTGTTTGGGCAGCCTATTCCATTCAATAAGCTGGTACTGAAGGGTACGCCAGATCAAGGGCAACTCGGTGGCATTTGATGAATTCTACTGACGGTTTGTGCAGTCGAGATCTTGACTCGGTCATCAAAACAAAAATGTCCGCGTTGGGCATTGATCTTGGTGGTACCAAGCTAAGTGCTGCTGTGGTTTGCGAGCACAAGCTTGTGTCTGAGACAAGACAGTTGCCAACCCCCTCTGGTGCGCAGAACATCATTGCTTCGATATTGGAACTTATTGATCATTTTCGCGGGGAACACTTGTTAGCTGGAGTAGGTATTGCTACTGCCGGGATAGTAAATGCCCAAACTGGAGAGGTTGTTGGCTCAACAGGCAACTTGCCTGGGTGGGAAGGAACACCCATTAAAACTATTATTGAGGGGCGTACCATGCTTCCTGTGCATGTGGAAAATGATGCTAATGCAGCTGCTTACGGAGAATGTCGAGCCGGGCATCTAGAGGGTAAGGAATGTATTGTTGCAGTTACCTTAGGCACGGGAATTGGAGTAGGTATTGTGCTCAAGGGACAGCTTTATCGCGGTGCACATTGGGCTGCTGGTGAATGTGGACATATACGTATTTCTATGGATAATCGTCGTCTTTGTACTTGCGGGCTATGGGATTGCTGGGAGGCTTATGCTTCAGGCCGTGGGCTCAAGGCAACTGCTGAAGAGATGGTTGCTGGACTTCGTCCTGATCAGTCACAGTTGGCTCACGCTGCTTGTGAGCTAGATACACGTACCATTGTTCAGGCAGCAAAAAACGGAGACACAGTAGCCAAAAGAGCCATGTTACTTTGGCATGAGCACATATGTAATGGCCTTGTATGCTTGGCACATACGCTTGATCCAGATTGTTTTCTTGTCACTGGTGGCTTAAGCCAGGTTGTTGATTTCCCCTTGTTGAGAGAACTGGTTGCTGATCGAACTTTATCCCGAGTGTGTGAAAAACTAGAAATTCATCCGTCGATTTTAGGAGAAGCTGCAGGAATGATAGGTGCTGCTTACCTTGTACTAGATAGTGTTGTTGAGCGTATAGGCCACTAACTAATTGGGTTTGCCATGCAGAACAGAGCAAGATTATTTGAATAAATGAGGGAACAATGAGATCTTGAAGTTTACCAACTAAGCTTGGGTGGTGGACTCTTGCAAACCCAACTAAGTGCTATCGCGAAGCAAAAGGCTGGCTGGGCATGACGGAAGACTAGGAATGCGACTGAATGCCACCTAATGCGGTGGCTGAGCGATAATATGGAAGTCGTCGTCGCCCACAGGGCCAAACAAGGCTTAAAACTTGCATTTTAAAGCAAAAGCAACACTAGCTTAAGCTGGTAGCAAACTTTTCGGACTGATTGAGATCAATTTTAGCACCCAGCATTCCTTTCTGAGCCTTGCTTAAGGG
>JACQVM010000085.1 GCA_016209785.1 Candidatus Melainabacteria bacterium
GAGGGTGGAGCTGTTGAGGGACAATCCTAATGGAACCATGCAGAAAATGGCTAACAACAAGGTGATGGGCAGTGTGATGATTGCAACGAGACTTGTGCGCCAGTTCTCGAGGAAAATAAAAATTGAAAGACCTGTTAGGAAGACAGCAAGAGCAAGTTCCTCCCACATGTTCTCGAACAAAATGTCTACGAAATGGGCATTGTCATAAGCTACCTGTATCTTGATTCCCGGATAGTCCCTTTCAAGTTGCTTGACGAGTTTTAGGACGCCGGATATGACTTTGGGTGAGCTGGAACCTGGGGTTTGGACGACATTTACTGCAACGGTTTCTTCAATCTTGCCACCCGAGACAAAGTGGTAAGCGCTGCGCCGTTCCTGGAAGGTATCGCGTACTGAAGCTACGTCACGAAGGTAGATTGCCTTTCCTCCTGGCATAGCTGTGATGGGATGGTTTTCCAGGTCAGAGGCTCTGGTAGGGAGGCTGTCAAGCCTTACTATTGCCTCTGTAGGTCCGCTTGTAAGGACGCCTGCAGTCCTGGCTATGTTGAAATCATCGATAATTCGTTTAACGTCAAGTATGGACAGACCATAGGCGCTTAACTTAGTGCGGTCGATCACGATTTGGAGCTGCCGCTTTCTACCACCGTAGGAGCTGACAGAGTAAACATTTTTTACTGTTTTGAGCCGATTTATGATGGCATTGTCTGCTAGCTGTCTTAAAGATACTGGGTCCCAACGCTTGTCTGCTGTAATGCTGAGAGTGAGGACGGGAATGTTGAGAGGATCGATTGGCACTACCCATGATGGCTTGAGATTGGCACCCGTGACTGGAAGATCACCTTGAACTACGTTCATGAGCGCTTGTACGTCAACAAGAGCCTTCTTCATGTCGGTGCCATATGGAAACTCCAAGGACACCATCGAAAAACCGTCTTGCGATGTGGAGCGGATGAAACGGACACCATCTATAGCAATCATTCTCTCTTCGATTGGTTTGGAGAGGTAAGTTTCTACCTCTTGTGCAGAGAGTCCTGGCATCATTGTGACGATGCCAAGCATGGGGCTTACGACATATGGCATCATGCGTCTGGGCATGTAGAAGTTGATGGCCAGCAGGCAGAGAATGATGACGCTGGCGTAGAATGCAATGACCCAATAGGGACGTTCAACGCACCAGGCTGAAATATTGAAGCCAGTGCGCTTGGATTCAGGCATCAGTCCGCAAGCTCCAGGAAAATCTCAGTGGTACCAACAGCTTTTTGACCTTCCTTCAGAGTGATTGTTAGCTGCCACAGACCAGGCATTGTGGGTTCGAAATTGATTTGGAAGCGGTCGTTAGCCGATTTAGCGACTGTTGGGCTTGGCACGGTCATTTTTGGCATGGTTAGCATATGAGAGGTTACATCAAGAGTCAGGTTGTCGGGCACGATTCCATGGATTGGTGCCACTTCAATGGCAAGCCTATTGATGCCTTGGATTGGCGGTTTGATAAACAGTTGTGTGGTCAGTATATAGTGGCGGAGGGTTTGCTTGACCGTGTAATTGTTTGTTTTTGCCAGGCGATTCGACGTAGGCGGTCTCGGGAGCTCGACCAGTCCATCCTTGGTGTAGGCAGCGACCTCGACCAGATCACCGTCGCGAAGATAGGTTTGTCCTCGAGTAATAACAGCTTCACCAACGTTAAGTCCTTTAACAATTTCTGTCTTAACACCATCAGTAATACCGGTGGTAATGTAGCGTAGGCGGGCTTTGCCATCTTCGACTAACCAAGTGGCTCGTTGTTGGTCTTTGTCGATGATGGCCTCATTTGAGACGACAAGGACATTGTGCTTATCACGTTTTTGGAAATCAACTGTGACAAAGTGACCTGGCAAGATATGTCCTTCTCGGTTAGGAATGAGAGCTTCAGCTATAACCGTTCGTGTGGGGAGCTCTGCCTGTTTAAAGATAGATGTGACTTTGGCTTGAATTGGTTTGCCTAGTTTTTGTTTGTCTGTCCAGATTTTTACTGGTGTGCCAATTTTGATGTCCTGAATGTCTGAAAGAGCAACGTTGGATTGGATGCGGATTGGGTCAATCTGAGCTACTCGCATGAGCTCAGTTTCTGGTTTTGCTAATATGCCAAGGTCTAGCTTTCTGTCTGTGACAACGCCGTTGACTGGTGCGTAGATGCGGGTGTAGTCTCGGATGATGTTTTGGGTTAGAGCGCTGGCAGAAGCCTTTGTGAGGAGAGACTTGGACTCTTTTAGCCTGTACTCGGCGGCTTCAGATGCCATTTCGGCAGCATGACACTGGGACAAGGCTTGCTCGTATTTTGACTTTGAGGCTTCGTACTGGGCAAGCTCACGATCATACTCTTCTTGATAAATGATCTGTTGTTTAAGCAAAGCTGCTTCACGTTTTATTTCTTTCTCCCAATATTCAAGATTAGCCTTTGCCTCGTGAATGACTGAGCTGAAGTGTCTTGTGTGGGCAAGCGCTTCTTCGTGGGCTTTTCTTGCGGCAAGATAAGCATTTTGTGCTGCCTCTTGGGCAGATTTAGCTTCGTTGAGTCTGGCGGAGAGCTCTATGCTATCAAGCTGAGCCAGGAGCTGTCCTTTGTGCACAAAATCTCCGGAATAGACCGGTAGCCTAACGATCCAGCCTTGCACACGCGGGAAGATAGGGATGTCATTGAAAGCATCTGCTGTGCCTGTGTAGGTTACGACATCCCCCACTGTAGCGTGGACAACGGTTTCAGTTGCAACTGGCATGGCCCCTGGAGGTACCTGAACTGTCATCTCCATTGTCAGTGATTTAAGAAAGTCCATTCTGTTTGGATTGCGAAAGGCTTGCACAAATGACTGAACTAAGACGTACAGGACAATTAACCCTATTGTCGGTAGCACAAATTTGGCAATAAGTTTAGACAATGGTAGGTGCACGCAAAGTTCTCCATATGGGACTATTCCCATCGTGACGGATGAGATACTTAAGGACAAGCATCTGCTTATTTAACTCAAGAAGTAAATGCTCATCCAAAAGGATGACCAAGTTTCTTGATTAACCTATAGTACGGGAGAAGAGATGTACCCAGCTTGGCGGATTTGTAGGGACAAGAGGACTGAAATAATTGTACAGGGCACCTGTTTCTAGCGTTCAGAGTATTGGAAAGTCAGGGGGTATGGTGTGTCTCAGCCTTTGATTAGTAAGGGAGCACTGTTAACGCCCACCTTGGCGTTAGAGGCAAGCAATCGTCAATTGGCACAATCAAAGGCCGATGACGTGGTGGGGTTGCTTGGTACAAACATAGCTATTGGGTTGAGTAGCCAGGTTGCATGGAAGCGGCTTGAGGAGTTTGGCGCTAATGAGATAGAAACACAGGTGAAGGAACGTTGGCCGGCTATCCTGTTTGGTCAGTTTCAATCCAGTGTTGTGGTACTTCTCTTGGTCGCATCTGGTATTTCATATGCTTGTCAGGAAATACTGCAGGCCTTGGGCATTATGATGGCAGTGTTGATCAATGCCAGTGTTGGCTTTTTTATGGAGCTTAGAGCAAAGACATCTTTGGAGGCACTGGCAAGGTTGTCCGGGGCTGTAGTGCGGGCAAGACGTGATGGCAAGGAAGTCGAGCTTCCCGTCAGGGAACTGGTGCCCGGTGACATTGTTGTTCTAGGGCAAGGCAGCCGTATACCGGCTGATTTAAGATTTGTTGAGTCAGCTAGCTTGAGTGTAGATGAGTCGGCCATGACAGGCGAGAGTGTTCCTGTGTGGAAGACACATGAATGGATAGAGTTGGAGAATGAATATTGTACGCTTGGCTTTCAAGGGACAATTGTTGTTAGTGGGCGAGCTGTTGGGGTGGTGACGGCAACCGGTTCGGCAAGCAGACTGGGGCAGTTGGGGAGACTTGTTGCAACTACTGCCTCTGGGGAAACACCGCTAAGACGGCGCTTGGAAGTCATGGGCCGGCAACTGAGCATCTTGACTGTTGTTGTGTGTGTGGCTGTAACGGTAATTGGTATCTGGCAGAAGCACAATGTTTGGATTATGCTGCAAACTGGCATTGCTCTTGCCGTTGCAGCCGTGCCGGAGGGACTGCCGGTTTTAGCTACGCTTGCACTGGCTATTGGTACTCAACGAATGGTAAGAGCAAAGGCGCTTTTACGTACTTTGGCAGCGGTAGAGACTTTGGGTTGTACCAATGTCATTTGCAGTGATAAAACCGGAACTCTTACAGAAAACAAGATGAGCGTAACCGATGTTGTATATGGTAAACGACATGTGAAGGTGGGTGGAGCAGGTTATGAGCTACAGGGGCAGTTTAAAGAATTAGACAAGGTGATTCAAATAAACATGGAGCCGGAACTGCTGGATCTTTTACGCGCAGGCGCGTTGTGCAACGATGCAAGCATTCGGAAAGAGGAAGGGGACTTGAGTGTTCATGGCGATCCAACGGAGGCAGCACTATTGGTGGTGGCAGCAAAGGCTGGCATGAATAAGGATGCTCTTGCTGCTGAATTCCGCAGAATCGAGGAGTTTCCGTTTGAAGTTAAGAAGAAAAGAATGACCACGGTGCATGAAAAGTCCGATGGGAAGCTATTTGCATGTATAAAGGGCTCGCCAGAGGCACTTTTTGTGCTTGCAAGGTGGTGGCTATCAGCAGAGGGCAAGAAGGAGTTTTCTGGCCAGAGCTTACAGTGGTTTGAAGAGCAGAATGCTAAGCTGGCCGGACAAGGGCTGAGAGTACTTGCTGTTGGCATGAAAGAACTTGATGACAAGCTTGTTTGCTTGGATCAAAAACTAATCGAGAAGGATATTACGTTGCTTGGTCTTGTTGGAATGTGTGATCGCCCGAAGCCAGGGGTCAGAGAAGCAATTGCGCAATGTCATGATGCGGGTATTCGTGTGATCATGGTTACCGGAGACCAAAAGGCAACAGCACGGTCTATTGCGGAAGAACTGCAAATTATTTCACAGGAGGCTCCTGAGGGCGCCGTCTTAAGTGGTGATGAGCTCGAGACACTGAGCAGTCAACAATTAACACGGGCGCTGGGGCAGACGTCAGTGCTTGCCAGGGTAACTCCTGAAATGAAGCTTTCAGTGGTGAGAAGCTTGCAGGAGCAAGGGGCGGTGGTGGCAATGACAGGTGACGGTGTCAATGATGCACCTGCATTGAAGCAAGCAAATATAGGGGTGGCGATGGGAAAACGAGGTACTGATCTGGCTCGCGAGGTATCGGAGATGATCATCACAGATGATAACTTTGCAAGCATCGTCAAAGCAGTTGAGCAAGGCAGAATAATTTATCGGAATATTCAGAGGTCAGTTGGATACCTGCTGACAGCAAGCATTAGTGCAGTATCGACAATTGCCTTTGGTGTCATATTTAATACCGGTCTACCGCTTACCCCCCTGCAGCTTCTCTGGCTGAATCTTATTATGCACATATTTCCGGGACTTGGCATTGTCTTGCAACGGGCGGACAGGGGCATTATGATGCAGGCGCCGCGCGGTGGACAAGAAGAGTTGTTGGGCAAGCATGAGCACATACAGATCTGGATTCGAAGTGTGATTGTATCTTTGACAGTTATTGGCATTCTACAGATTCATACAAAAATAAGTGGCGATGCGCCTTGCGTAACGACTGTTGGATTGACAGGAATATCCATGGCTCTTTTGTTCCAGGCGTGGTCTTGGCTTGAGGTAAATTCGCAAAGTAAGTGGAGAGGAATGGCGGTTAACTGGCCGATGGTGATTAATATGGGTATTGCATATGGACTTTTATTGAGCGCAATCTACCTGCCCGGATTGCAAAAAATTCTTGGGACTGTGCCCCTAACATGGAC
>JACQVM010000088.1 GCA_016209785.1 Candidatus Melainabacteria bacterium
GCCGACGGCTGTTTGGAAGCCATTGTGTCTAATATTGCTTTTCCGGTGATTGAGCGCTTTGCCTCAGTAGACATAGATGCTCTGGAGGAACAAGCGCAATTTGGACGCGGTATTTGTTTTATTTCAGTTAGTGAGGCAGGACCTCGCTCTGGCAAACCACGTGGGATAGCCCTTGAGGACCTGGTAATGGATTTGGAAGAGATTGTGCAATTTATAGGACTCCTTAGTGCCAAGGAGCAATATTTAGCTGTCCGTCTTCTGGAATCCGGGCTCATTTGCTGCAATGAACTAGCTAGATTGGCCAACAAACCAGTCAAGGATAGGACCTTAGGACAATGCATTTTAGAATCAGGTTTGTGTGCATGGGAACAAATGCTCGCTTGCTGTTTAGAGACACGCTCATACTCTAGAGCTGATAGTTCTTCAATATACATGGCTCATCACCTAAGGGAATGGGAACTGACAGGTGAGATGCTGGTTTCGCTGGGTAAGATTAATCGCACGGCTTTAGGGCAAGCATTAAAAATAAAGCGTGAAGGCAGTCAGGCACTAGGACAGATACTTACTTCTATGGGTGCATGTACAGATGAGGACATAGTTGAGTGCCTTAAGCTGCAAAGCCAAATCCGTAGTGGTTCAGGCTCCGAGGTTGCACTGATTGGACAACTGCTTGTTAGCCAAGGAGTATTGAGTGCGCAAACTCTAGACGAGGCCCTTAGGAATCAAAAGATTGGGCGGCAGTCTTTAGAGAGAATCCTTTTATCCATGGGAGCTTGCTCATCTGCTGATATTGCTGAGTTCATTCAACAAAACAATTGGCATCACTTTCAAGATGAGATTGACGACTGGGCACTGGGGGACTGGCTGGTCAAACATAGCTTAATTAGCCATGAGAGACTAAATGAAGCTTTGCGAATTCAAATGCGCGGGCGTCAGGTGCTAGGTGAGATGCTGATCTCGCTAAAGATATGTTCGCATGCTGACATTGAATCTATCTTGAAACTTCAAAAGGACATTCGGGCAAATTATGGCTCAGGAGTTGAAAAGCTTGGTGGCCTTTTGGTTAAGAGGGGCAAGATTAATTTAGCGACATTGGATAAGGCACTTACCTTACAATCAATTGGGCGCCAGCCTATTGGTTGCATCCTTGTGGCTATGGATGCTTGTACAGCTTCTGATGTTTCAGAGGTGCTGGAGCTTCAACGGCGTTGGCGAGATCGACCAAGAATTCCTAACGATCGCTTAGGTGAGGTGTTAGTGCAAAAGAAAGCTATATCTGACGAGGACTTAGATGAAGCATTTGCTACCCATTTAAACGATGGACAACCTTTAGGACGTACCCTTATTGAGCAAGGGCTGTGTACCCCAGAGACTATTATTGATACTCTCATGCAGCGAGACTTGCAGCGGCACCAAGAATTCCTTTCTTACTTGATGCAGCAAGCTCCTAAGCAACCACAATCGGGCTCTGTCAATGGCAACAGTGCAATTGAGCCGTCTATAGTCAGGCGCCTGAGCAGATTGTTTTCTAAACAATGCCATGAACCAACTGGAGACAGCTAAGGCTTTGGTAATATGTGTAGCCTACGCGTTGTAGACTCCTGGCAAATCCGAGGCTTTCATAAACGTGGGGAAGAATAAGGCAGGCTCACCGCCAACTGTCATCAAGAACTTCCGCAAGGTACATGAGTGGCTGTATCGTGGCGGCCAGCCAAATCAAGCAGGACTAAACTACTTACAGCAAATTGGCATACGGACTGTAATATCGTTACGCTGGAATAAGAAAGTTATTGCCAAGGAAATGACGGCAGTGGAGAGAGCAGGAATGAGGTATGAAAGCATTCCGCTTAATTACTGGTCTTTGCCAAGTGACAACTTAATCGAGCACTTTCTTTCCATTTTAGACGATGTAGATAGACACCCAGTTTTTGTACACTGCTTCCACGGATCAGATCGTACAGGGGTTTTGTTAGCCATTTACCGTATGGCACGTGAGGGCTGGGACATGGAGTCTGCCTATCAAGAAATGAAACAATGTGGCTTTCATGGTGTCTGGGTTTATCATTACAAGTGGGCTATCTATAGATTTGCACACAAGCTCACCAAGCACCTGACAGCAATGCATGATGATACTAAAGACTGTTAGTGTAACTACTCTTGGACGCCAGCAGGTCGGTTAATATGAGTAGTTGAAACAACCAGGTAAGATCTCTTGACTTACCAGCAAATTCTTTATTTTTAGGGCAGAAAACACTATGGTAGATCTTAATTTGGAATATATTAGAGCTTTATACGAAGCACTGCCAGCAAAGCATGAGGAAGCTAGAAAGAGGTTTGGGCGTCCTCTTACTATGGCTGAGAAAGTTCTCGTTGCCCATTTGGACAGATGGGACAACGGTGTCATGGTGAGTGGCGAAAGTTATGTGCTTCTACGTCCTGACCGTGTGGCCATGCAGGATGCAACAGCACAGATGGCACTTTTGCAGTTTATGCAGGCACAGTTAGGACTTGTTGCTGTCTCTACTTCCGTGCATTGCGATCACCTCATTCAAGCTAGGGTAGGGGCTGACCTGGACTTAGAGAACGCCTTGCAGGACAATGCGGAAGTTTATGACTTTCTGGCTTCAGCTTGCCAAAAGCATGGGATTGGCTTCTGGAAGCCAGGCGCTGGCATTATCCACCAAGTTGTTCTAGAGCATTATGCTTTTCCTGGCGGCATGATGATTGGCACTGATTCCCATACGCCCAATGCTGGTGGGCTGGGCATGATTGCTGTTGGCGTGGGTGGAGCTGATGCTGTTGATGTAATGGCAGGTGAGCCTTGGGGGGTGAGGTGGCCTAAGCTTATTGGGGTTAGGTTAACTGGCAAGCTTGGTGGTTGGACCTCTCCAAAGGATGTAATTTTAAAGCTAGCTGGGATCTTGACTGTCGCTGGTGGCACAGGGGCCATTATTGAATATTTTGGGCCAGGCACAAAGTCGATTAGTGCTACCGGCAAGGCTACCATTACAAATATGGGTGCCGAACTTGGTGCTACAACATCAATCTTCCCCTTTGATGAACGCATGTCTAGCTATTTGACTGCAACAAACCGGGGGGCTCTTGCCAAGTTAGCAGAACAGTACTCTCAATACTTAACTGCTGATGGCGAGATTGAAAGCAACCCTAAAACTTTCTTTGAGCAAATCATAGAGATAGATCTTGATAGCCTAGAACCACATGTGGTAGGTCCACATTCCCCTGATGTAGCTAGGCCAATTTCTTGCCTGGCAAAGGAGACCAAGGAAAAAGGTTATCCTGAAAAACTTAAGGTAGCCCTCATTGGCAGTTGCACTAACTCTTCTTATGAAGATATGAGCCGAGCAGCTCACGTTGCTCGCCAGGCCGACAAACATGGTCTGAAGACTCAAGCAAGCTTTCTCATTACTCCTGGATCTGAGCAGGTTCATAAGACCATCCAACGTGATGGTCAATTGGGCTCTTTAGAAAAGATAGGGGGTATTGTTTTGTCCAATGCATGTGGTCCATGCATTGGACAGTGGAAGCGAGAAGATATAAATCCTGGTGAAAGTAACTCCATCATTACGTCTTTTAACCGCAACTTCCGCCGGCGCAACGATGGCAATGCAGAAACGCTAGCCTTTATTGGTAGCCCAGAAATTGTTACTGCTCTCGCCCTAGCAGGAACTTTGACCTTTAACCCACTAACAGATAAGTTGTCGACCTCAAAAGGAACCATGGTTAAGTTGGACCCTCCAGAGGCACCTGAGCTGCCTACTCAAGGGTTTGTGAGTGATGACTCTGGATATATTGCACCGGCAGATGATGCAAGAAACATTCAGGTTATTGTAAGACCAGATAGCGAACGCTTGCAGTTGCTTAAACCATTTGAGCCTTGGGACGGTCAAGACTTTCGGGAGCTTCCTGTGCTGCTTAAAGCATTGGGCAAATGTACAACTGATCACATATCGCCTGCTGGTGCGTGGTTGCGCTACCGTGGACATATAGACAAGATTAGCGACAACATGTTTATCGGGGCTGTTAATGCCTTTACAAATGAAACAGGAACTGGGCTAAATGTGCTCATCGGAGATTACAGGCCATACCCAGTTGTTGCACGCTATTACAAAGGCCATGGTCTAGGCTGGGTAGTTGTGGGGGATGAAAACTATGGTGAAGGTTCTAGCCGTGAACATGCTGCAATGTCACCGCGCTTCTTGGGCTGCAAAGCAGTTATTGTGCGTAGCTTTGCTAGGATTCACGAGACCAACCTCAAGAAGCAAGGGATTTTAGCGCTAACTTTCATGGACCCCAGTGACTATACC
>JACQVM010000089.1 GCA_016209785.1 Candidatus Melainabacteria bacterium
CAGCTCGCTGAAGAACCCCCCCGGCCTTGGCAATTAGTGGCGGGACATGCCCGGGACGCCTTAAATCAGAGGACTTGCAAGCAGAATCAACAGCCACTCGAATAGTTGTTGCACGATCATTGGCACTGATACCAGTGGTAACACCAAACCTAGCATCCGCATCAATGGTGACCGTAAAAGCTGTCCCTTGAGACTCGGTGTTTTGCTCCACCATAGCCTTAAGATTAAGCTCATCTGCCCTCTTGCTATTCAAGGCTAAGCAAACCCATCCCCTGGCTTCGGTGATCATGAAGTTAATCATGGCCGGTGTCACCAGCTCGGCTGCACAGATGAGATCTCCCTCATTTTCTCGCCCTTCGTCATCAGCCACAACCACGAATCTGCCTGCACGAATCTCGTCAATTGCCTCGGGAATAGTAGCAAAGACGGGATCGTCACCTTGGTCTGGCGTAAAGTCTTGAAATTGAGACATGCAGCCCTGCACAAACTCTACACTCAGGGCTAAGTGTAGCCGTGCTCATTGAAAAACGAGAGACTTAACCCAGCTTTGTTAACTTTCTTGCCAAGATGAGGCTCAACCAATCTTGCAACGTACTTGGCTATTAAGTCTGTTTCAATATTGACCTTGTCGCCCACCTGAAGATTGCCTAGACTTGTTACTTTCATTGTGTGTGGAATAAGCGCAACAGCAAACCTAGCCTTACCAGCCTGGCTTTGCTCCCCACCATCACCGTCTCCTATACTTGCCACAGTAAGGCTGACACCATCGACAGCAACTGAACCTTTGTCTACTACTAAAGTAGCTAGCTTATTGTCAATTGCAAAGCTCACCAGCTTTGAAAAGCCGTCCTCTTTTATGGACTCAACAGTAGCCAGACCATCAACATGTCCAGTAACAAGATGTCCACCAAGCCTGTCACTTAATTTAAGAGCCCTCTCAAGATTAACAAGATCTCCTCTTTTAAGGGAGCCAAGCATGGTCGTCCGCAAAGTTTGAAAGGTTGCCTCAACTTCAAAACACCCTTCGGCAATGGCAACAACCGTCAGACACACCCCACTTGTGCATATGGAATCACCAACTTGCAAACCTTGCAGTACTGTTCGGCAAGCAATGATTAATCGACGCCCATCAGTGGTATCTCTAGTGGACCTAATCTGGCCAATCTCTTCAACAAGACCTGAGAAAATGCTTCTGTCCTCCCATGTTTATCTTACAACTAAGCCGCATTGGTACCAAACAGCAGTCCAACGCACGCAGATTGACTGATGGAAATGACGATTGAAAGCTGATGATATTTGAGCTGGCGGTACGTACCAGCTCTTGCCCTGGCAGGGCAGATCGTTTAAACTAAAACTAGTCAGACTAGTCAGCTAAACTCCAACCCATGAAAAAGTCAGATCATAAACTTGCAATGTCCAGTCTCGGACACCTGAAAGGAACCAGCCGTGCTTGGCAGCTTCAGACAGCCAAGGCACGCTTTAGTGAAGTGTTTCGGCTGGTAAGGACGGAAGGTCCGCAACTAATCACACGCCAAGGCAAAGAAGGCGTGGTCATGATACCAGCAGAGCAGTTTGACCAGCTCATAGCTCGCGCCCATCAGCCGAAAGACCTGCTGGAGTTTTTCAGGAAGTCGCCGCTTGTTGGTCTTGAATTGGATTTTGAGAGGGACGGAGACACTGGACGCAACATCGAGCTATGAAAGGCTTTCTGCTCGATACTAACTGCATCTCGGAGCTTGTCCGCATCAAGCCCGACAAACACGTCGTAGACTGGTTCAAATCGATGGATGAAGAACTGCTCTACCTCAGCGTCCTGACGCTCGGGGAAATTCGTAAAGGGCTGGAGAATCTACCTCAGGTCAAGCGGCGCGCCAGACTGGAGACCTGGTTGGTAGAACTTAAGCATCGGTTTGCTGGACGGATATTACCGATTGAGGAGGCAGTTGCTGAACAATGGGGAATGCTGGCTCATCAGGCAAGACGCAAAGGAAAACCCCTGGCTATTATCGATGGACTGCTGGCTGCCACGGCAGTCCATCATAGCCTCACTTTAGTTACTCGAAACATTAACGACTTTACGCTTGGGCAAGTGTCTGTCTTAAATCCTTGGGGGTCCTGACCTGAGAAAATGGTTCAATCCTCCGTCACTATCAAAACCCACCAGCACGAACCTCTTGAAAGGCTGCCACTACTGGTAGTTTACTTTGAGCGTTTTGCCCTACTAGAAATTGGAAACGAAATGGTCTGGGGCCCTCAAAACCTTCCGCTGAATGAACAGCAATTACACCTTGAACCTCAATAGGTATAAGTCCTTGCGCATTTGGCTCACTTTGATTGACTACGTCAATGCGCACAGCCGAAACCTGCTTCTGCCCAGCTATAGTCTGAGCTCTAGCTTTTAAATCTTCATTTGACTTCGGTAACATATCCTGCTGCTTAAGATTATTGATTACGCTTGGGGCCAGTTCACCACTCAAAAGGCTGCTAACTGAGTTCTCATAGCTAATATAGTTAA
>JACQVM010000008.1 GCA_016209785.1 Candidatus Melainabacteria bacterium
GGCTGCCAATAGACGACTGTTGGCTGCTACTATGCTCATCCCTCGGTCGTCCATGAATGTATTGGACGCTGCAAATGCTCGCAACACTGACTCAGGATGATCTACATCCCCCATCAATAACACTCGGTCACTGCCACCTACTGTAATTGGCTTCACTATAATCCGCGGGTCTATCTCCCTCAACATCGCCTGCAACGCTGTGTAATCCCGGCTTACCTTTAAATCTATCGCCACCGAATTCCCAGCATCATCCCAAATGACTAACGTCGCCCCACCTGGTGCCTTACCCAACAACACCAGTTGATTCTCTGCCACCACCACCGGCTCCGCTACCGCCGGGTCACTTATCGATGTCCTTACTATCTTGTTCCTTAACTTGAACGTCCGCGACTGCGATACCTTCAAGTCAATTACATTGCTCGCCTTAAACTCCTCTAGGTCTACCGTCCCTGTCACCACCGGAGGTATCGGCGTCGATGTCGCCCCTGCTTCCCCTCCTTGCGCTACTATCTGGTCAGGTGCTAGTTGCGCTACTAATTGCTTACCAACACGCTCACTGCCCGATACCTCATTCATCGCCACCAGCGTCGGCTTCTCTACTGATGCTACTTCTTCCACACTCTCCGGCAATAATGGGTGTATCGTCAATGCTGCCGCTGGCACACTCACTGCCCCACCAGCACTCTTACTCCCCTTCAAAAACAACATCGCGTGCCCTGCTACGGCACCAACCGGCAACACTGCCTCCCCAGACCTCACCACATTCGGTACTGCCCGCCTTATCGGTACTGCCTTACTTATGCTAGATCTCTCTACGCCTGCTCCTGCAAGCTTCTGCCATATCGAGGAGGCTGCTGACTCCGATAGTGCCGGCTGCATACTTACCTGCATCAACGCAAGCGATGCACTCAGGGCCAAGCACAACTGGGACTTTCTCATATCACTCTTCCTCTTTTCTAGCCTCTATCTCTAACACTCTCACCGATACCCTGGGAGCTAACCATGAAGCTTATCATGAGTTTGTCTTGCATGCACGCATCTTTTCAACGCAAGGTTGTAGCCACTGCTAATAAATAAGAACAATCAACACTCTTGCAAGTCATTTTACATCGCATGAATTATATGACAACCATAACTGGTGACAGTAATAAGTAAGTAAGAGCAGCTTCATTGTCAAGCATACGGAGCCAACCAACACCACCTTGGCAGGATTCTAGCAGGAATATTCTCGGTTGCAAGAATGGTGCGCACCAGACCATATTGAACATCCAGATATCGAAAGGTTATAAGGGCATGGTATATTCGCAGCTTAGTGAACATATGGCATTCGGCGCAGGGCATAATTTGGGTGAACCTATTAAAATGATGGAGAGCCGTGGTTGGGGTATGGATTTTACAAAAGAGATTACGACAGTGGTTGAGAACAATAGTGACCAAGAAAAGATACTGGTTGTAGACGATGAGGCATCAATCCGCAGAATCCTTGAGACTCGGTTGAAGCTCGCCGGTTACAACGTAGCAACGGCTGCTGACGGACAGGAAGCCTTAGAGCAGTTCAATAGTTTTCAGCCTGATCTTGTCATTTTAGATGTGATGCTGCCCAAGGTCGACGGCTACGAAGTTTGCCGTGAGATTCGCAAGACATCTGATACACCAATTATTATGCTGACTGCAGTAGCCGATGTGTCCAATAGAATCCAAGGGTTGGAAATAGGGGCTGATGACTATGTAGTTAAACCTTTTAGCCCTTCTGAACTTGAAGCCAGAATAAAGGCAGTCCTGCGCCGTACTGTGGAGCGTCACCAAGATGTCACGCAAATGAGGAGTTCCAATGTTATAACCATTGGCAACCTGAAGATTGATTTAAATAAACGGCAGGTTACACGGAAAAATGAACGTATCCGATTGACAGGCATGGAATTTAGCCTTTTGGAGCTTCTGGTGACAAACTCAGGCAAACCTTTCTCCCGTAGCGAAATATTGCAACAAGTGTGGGCATATCCACCTGATCATCGTATTGATACAAGAGTAGTGGATGTACACATAAGCCGGTTGCGCTCCAAGCTAGAGGAAGATTCATCAAACCCTGATCTTATATTGACTGCTCGTGGCATTGGTTACATGTTTCAGAAGATAGGTTAGGCACTCAGTAAGTTGCGTCTAGTCCTCATAAGTTTTGGTGTGCTCTTTTTTGAGCTTATGCTAATCCGTTGGTTGGGCAGCGAGATTCGCATATTTGGATTTTTCAAAAACCTAATCTTAATGGCTGCATTTCTAGGACTTGGACTAGGTTGTGCTACAGCCAGCAACTTAAAGGGTAAGTCAGGCAAGTTAAGCAACTTGTTCCCCGTGCTCATTTTTTTCAATGTGCTCGTCCTTACCCTAGCACCACACATTGGACTAACCAACATGACGTTTGTACTATCGCTGGATCTTTTTGACTGGAACACAGGCATCCCCTCAGTCACAGCTTTGGCAATCAACATACTTAGCTTAAGCGCAGTCTTCTTGTTGGTTACAGCAACATTTGATGCCTTGGGGCAAGACCTAGGACGAGAGTTGGCAGTTGGTGCACCCCTAAATGCCTATACCTTAAATCTGTTAGGAAGCCTGGCCGGGGTTATGGTGTACTCCTTGCTTTGCTTTCTAGAGACCCCTCCCTGGATATGGCTTGGTGTGGGATTTCTTGTAGTTTTATGCTTTTACCATCGTCCTTGGCAGCTAGGACTTTTCTTTGTGAGTCTTGCCTTTGCCTACTTAGCATCCTCAGGAAGCATATGGTCTCCATACTACCGAATAGACCTTCATCCTGTGCTCTTGCCTGACTTTCATGAAACTCAGCCAGTCCCGGCAGGCACTTTTCTTGAAGTCAACCACATGGTGCATCAACGAGCACTAAATCTGTCAGACCAATTTCTTGACAAACACCCAAAGCTAAGAAGCAGTGTTGAGTACAACACTTACAACCTGCCATATGAAGCCGTACCTCATCCTTCAGCCGTGTTGGTTCTCGGAGCTGGAACCGGCAACGATGTAGCGGCAGCTTTACGTCATGGTGCACAAAAGGTTGATGCTGTAGAAATAGATCCCACCATACTAAAACTTGGACATAAGCTACACCCAGAAGGTCCTTACCAAGACACACGGGTCAACATACACAACAACGACGCTAGAGCATACCTTACCTCTACTAACAACAAATACAACCTCATTGTTTTTGGACATGTGGACTCTCATACCACCTTTTCTACTGTCTCGTCTGTCCGGTTAGACAATTACCTATATACAAGAGAAAGTTTACGCTCAGCCACAAATCATCTTGCCCCACAAGGAATAGCAGCCTTAAGCTTTGCAGCTGGGCCCTTGTGGCTTCGGGCACGGCTTTATCAATTGGTTAAAGATGTAGCCGATAGCCCACCTATTGTCTTTAGCACACACTTCGACAATCCTGGTTCTATCCTTATTCTTTGGGGCCCAGGACTAGATTCAGTCAGAGGAAATCTAGAAAGAACACGGTTCAAGCAATTAATTGCTCCCAAAGAATTGTGCCAACCGATCAGCATTCCAACTGATGACTGGCCGTTTCTTTATCAACGATTACGCAACCTGCCACTTATTTATGTCTTTGTAC
>JACQVM010000009.1 GCA_016209785.1 Candidatus Melainabacteria bacterium
CCCAATACCTGCTCTCCTGATAACCACTGCCCTACAGTGACAGTTTACAAAAAATTGCCTATAATGCCACCATATACGGTGGCAGTCAACATTTTCGTCAAATCAAGCGTCGTTTTACTTCAAGCAGCCCTTGACTCGATTATCCCATAATGGGATAATATTGTGGTGGAAATCCTCAACTACGGAGCATTAACTCAGTTTAGCAAGAAGCATCCTCTATCACGGACGCCATTGTCTCGTTGGATTGATGTTACTAAAGTTGCTTCTTGGAGCAGCATCATAGATGTTCAAAAGAACTTCAGGACAGCCGAGAATGTTGAGGGTTATGTGATATTCAACATCTGTGGTAATGACTACAGACTCATTACGGTTATTCGATACGAGAGAAGGCAGGTTTTAGTACACGAGGTGCTCACACACCGAGATTACAACAGGTGGAAGCCATGAACGCAATGAAACTAAGCAATGAATACCTTGCACTCATCAGGCGTTTTCCGCTTGTTCCAATCCGTGGGAACCAGCAGCTTCATGAGGCTATTACCCTCATGAAGGAGCTATCTACCCCAGGCAGGTTAGCAACACTCACTAACAGCGAAGGTGACTATCTAGATGTGCTTGCTGATTTAATTTTGAAATACGAAAAGGTTCACTGGAAGTCGTTAGCAGCAACCATGACACCTTCACAAACCCTGAACTATCTCTTGGACCAAAGCAACATAAGTCAGTCAGAGCTTGCTCGTCAAACAGGCACTCGTCAGTCGCATATATCAGAATTCTTAGCTGGGAAGCGCAATCTTAGCCAGGCAAACATCGTCAGGATTGCTCACTTCTTCAATGTCTCTCCATCTGCATTTCTGTCAGGCACAATTGAGGAATGACCCTGGTCCTTCGTTAGCTTGCCCAGCTCAAGGCTAACATCAGGATGGCTCAGAACCCCCGTGTCAGACAATAAATTAAGACCAGCCTGACTATGTTGAGATGTCAAAATGCGTCGAAATTCACCATAAATAGAATTTGCCTTAATCCAGGGCTCGCTGTTTCCAGTTTCACTAGTAGCACGTTCTGCTACTGCAGCCTCTGTACTTTCCTTAATTGCTTGCTTTAGCACAGCATCAACCTTATAGCCATTATTAGCTACCTGAGCTGCAATACCTAGTATTCTCACTGGCTTAGCTGCTAGCCATCTGGCAACATCTCCTTGAGCACACAAAACTTGCCTGCCGTCAGCAGCAGTTTTTACAACTAACTCTGCCTGAGCTCCTTTTGCCTTTGGTTCTGGAGCTTTCACGTGGACTTGTCTTAGTTGGTGCCCATAATTGCTGTCCACCCATTCCCGAATGGTTGCTGCTGTTACTTCACCATAAACCTGAGCAGCACGTGCTTCCCTTACCACCACCCCCATTTGAGAACTAGGTCTGTAGCCAAAGCTCATTAAATCTGCACCTGATAGTACTGGTGGTTGTGCAAGGTTGTGTGATAGGGTCGCCCTCATAGCCTCAATGTAGGTCTTCTCTGAAGCCGGTGTTGAATTGCCCTCAATTTTGGCAAGCACGTCTTGAATTTGTAGCGCTCCTGATAACAGTTTGTTTTCCAAAAGCTCCACCAGACCAGTCCTACCTAAGTGACTAGCCTTACTTGTGAGCTCAAGCACATTCAGCATCCCTTCTATGCGCTTTATATCAGCACCAGTAAAGCACAGACTCTTCATTACCTCTTGCGTAACAGTAGTGTCACTAGCTCTTTTGGGTTGTTGAACTGATACAGTTGGATCCAAGGCAGAGTTTGGCTCACCAGTCACACGATCAATTGGTACTATATTTGGCAATCTTACATTTGAGAAATCAACTGCTTGGCTTGGCAAATCTCCTCTAACTGGACAAAGCCTGGAGAGCATGCCAGCAAAAGTCACCTCCCAAGATGCCCTAGAGTTAGCAATATGCTGTCCAACTCTTACAGCTAGCCCTATCCGATCTCTGTCTGCAGCAGCTAGCTCCCCGGACTGCCTTTCTTGCTGTTGTCCACCAGGCAATGGCTTTTCTAACCTAGCCACCCCTGCCACTGCATCAGAACCACTCAAGAGAATATGAGACAAGAGACCAGTTTCATGTAGAAGCTCTAATCCCCGCACTGGGTCAGGACCACTTAAAATCTGCTGCAGTTCATCACGTATCCGTTCTACCGACACTTTATGGATTTCACCAGAGCGACTGGTTATTACCTCTTTTAGTGTAGGATCCAACTCAAAACCTAAGCGAGTAGCAAACCTAACTGCCCTCATCATGCGCAGCGCATCTTCATTAATTCGCTCGTGAGCATCACCCACCGCGCGAATAATTTTACGCTCGGTTAAATCTCGGATACGTTCTCCACCTGCAAAGTCTTCTACTTTACCGGTAAATGGATCTTCAAAAATAGCATTAACCGTCAAATCACGCCGATCGGCATCCTCTTGTGGTGTTCCCTTTCGTACCCAGTCAGGTCGTCTGCCATCTGTATATGGGCCATCGGCTCTAAAAGTAGTGACATCATTAACGATACCGTTGACTACAACCTTGAAACTGCCAAATTCCTTGCCCCTATCTTCAATAGTCTGGAACTCCCGAAATATTTCTTGCAACTCCTTAACAGAAGCTGATGTAGCAATGTCAATGTCTTTTGGCTCACGGCCGATGAGCTTATCCCTTACCCCACCACCTACAAAATATGACACATGACCAGAGTCCAAGAGCATTTGAGCAACCTTGCGAGCAGCAGCTAACTTTTGTTCATAAGGGAAATGCTCAGCACCACCAGAGTATTCGATAGCCGGGACAAACTCACCGCCTGCCCTACAAAACTCTTCAAACTCTCTCTGCCATAACTGCCTATAAGTCAAACCATTGACAGAGTCCTCATGAATTGCCCGTCTCACCTCTGTCACGCTAGGCGTTCTTGCACCAGTTAACTCGCGAGCTACAAGAGCCTCAAAAAGTCGTGCCTTTATCTCCACAGCTATACGTGAGTCATAAAAATGCTGCCATGCTCCTTGCTTATCACCTTGCTCCAGGGACATTCTTGCTTGCCGCAACAAAACTTCTGTTGATCTACTAGATTGAGCATGTGATAGCTCGTGACCAAGCTTGGCTAGATTGGTTTCCGCACTAAAACTTATCCCAGGAAGCCTTACCATCTCACCCTGGCGAAGATAGCTAGCATATGGAGTAGTTTGCGATTGTAGTCCGACTTCTAAGGGATACTGAACACGCAACCAAGGACTACTATTGTGTATTTGTCTTTGCAAGCGTGGTGATTGTGCCAACAGAGCCTCATGTTGAGCCAAATATCTATCCATATCCACTCCACGCCCAAGTCTCAAGTTTATGTTATCAGTGCCGTGTAACAGAACCTTGTGAAATGGTGGCAGAAGCAAGTTCATGACACTCCCACCTAAAGCTGCTTGTGCTAGTTCTTCCTTGCCCGGCAAACGACCATTTGACCACAGTTGTGCTACTGTGTGTTGACCCATTGCTCCTGTTGCACCAATCAACATATAGGCGCCAGCCTTGGGCAATCCGCTTAAGGTTTGACTGCCTGCGTTGCCTTTAGTAAAGACATAAAACGCTGTAGCACCGCCCAAGGCATTGCCGACATGCGTTTCACCAACTTTCGGTACTCTCATGCCGTCGTACAGGGCAGCACCAAACACTTGCGCTGCTTGTTCACTCTTAAAAAATTGAGCTAAGCCAGCTTCCGCTCGCGTTAGCCGACCAGTTGAGCGCAGCACGCCACCGGTAAGTCTGCCAGCCATGCCATAAGGCAACACCATTGCTAACCCGCCAGCTAGGCTCTGCGCTAGCCACTGCTTGCTCAAAAACTGACTTGGCGGCACAACACACAATGATAGCTCCACTAAACACTCGAGGCCAACCGCTTTCTTGGAAACAGCATTTATTGTGTGCGCAACGGCATTAAATGGTTCGATGAGTGCAGCGTTGGTGGCTGGATTAATAACATTATCTTTAGTCCATCCCCATGTCTCAACAACAAGTTGAACACACGTCGACTCAGTAGACTTGCTCAGGAGCTGACTTTGAGGTCGATCAACCATATCTTTAGTTCTCTACAACCCACCAGGCAGTCGGCGCCCAGGGGTTAACAGCCCATGCGCTTAAGGGCTTTGTCCAACACCTCAATCTGAGATAACAAACTAGATACAAGCCTTAACTGAGATCCTTTATTCAATTTCTCCATTTGGTCTAAGAGAAGCTGCTTTTGCTTCACAAGCCTGCTTACCTCCAACCAGTTTTTGCTAGCAAAGAGAAACCGCTGGTTCTGCCTTTTATCTTCAAATACAGCTTGATCCTGGCGCTTGGGCTTGGAAGTCTTTCCTTTGCCTGCTTGGTTGATATCAATTGACATCAGAGCAAGCGGCAATCTGGGCTCTAGTACTTTGTCCTTTTCTGTTTCTAAAACTACTCCTTTAGTGAGCCCAAACCGTCGTTGGCCATTTAATTGAGATCTTCTACTTAAGTCTTTAGTACGATCTTTAAATTCACAATCGTCCATGATGGCAAAAGTAGTCCCAAGCCCAAACAAAATTAAAGGTGAGCCAAACACAATTGAG
>JACQVM010000079.1 GCA_016209785.1 Candidatus Melainabacteria bacterium
CCCCCTGCTCCATCGCCTTCTTAAGGCCCATGCCAATCTTTTCCTGGCACTGCGCGTCGAGGAGCGCACCCTAACCATGGGTGGCAGCCCCATGCCAAACCGCGTAGTAGATTCACAGTGGCAAATTAAAAAGGAATGGCTGGAGCTTTTTGAGCAGTTTCCCGACCGCTTCGTCATAGGCAGCGATGAATTCTTCGGCATCCCGGGCAAATCGAGACGGTCACCGCAGTCTTTCGAAGAGACCTGGAGCACCCTGAAGCAGCTACCCACACCACTTCAAGACAAGATTGGGCGCCAGAACGCGCTCAAAATTTATGGCCTGGACAATTAACAACTGTAATGGACATCAAAAAGCAAACTGGCCGTTATTGCAAGAAACCTTGGGGCATGCAAGATGGTGTCCCTGAGCAGAGTTCATTCTAGCACTTTGTCGGACACCGGTCGGACATCGCATGATGTTTATCAAAAAAACAACTTTCTTAATAACACATCGCGCACAGGGACCACCTAATGAGTTACGATCTCGTCTATTGTGCCCATAACTCAGGGGGGATAGAGTGCGTGGCTTCGAACCATGAGGTCATAAGTTCAATTGGTGTCAGATGATTCATGCGACGGAAACGAGATGGGAGAAGGGCTAACATGAAGGATATTGTCCAGTCAGATAGGCCTAATTTCATTCCGGGACTGGATCTAAGCGAGCACTTCTATAATGATGCAATCAGACCAATACTCGATGCAAGTTTTGCAGGATTCTCACACAGCGCAGCCCTTATTGGCAGTGGTTCTGAGGTATTAGGACTTGACACACAGATGTCCTCTGACCATCATTGGGGCCCGCGTGCTTTGCTTTTTCTCAGTCCTGGAGCGTATGAGCAATACCGCGACACCATTGTTCAAACATTACGTGATAACCTACCGCGCACATTTCTGGGCTATCCTACTAGCTTTACCAGGCCGAATCCGGAGGATCATGGAACACAACTACTGGATTATGCCACAGATAGCCCAATTAATCATCGTGTTGAGCTTCACACACTTGCAACCTTCTTCTGGGAATACCTTGGATTCGATATTGGACAAGAAATTCAACTGGCTGACTGGCTCACATTTCCAGAACACAAACTTGCCACCATTGCAGCCGGGCGCATATTCCATGATGATCTAGGACTACAAACTACTCGCCAACGTTTCACCTATTATCCGCATGATGTTTGGCTTTATCTGCTTGCGTCTGGCTGGACTAGAATCGAGCAAGAGGAGCACTTAATGGGAAGAGCTGGCCTGGTCGGAGATGAAATTGGCTCGGCCATAATTGCATCACGGCTGGTGCGCGACATCATGCGCTTATGCTTTCTGATGGAAAGACGCTATGCTCCTTACCCGAAATGGTTTGGCACAGCCTTTTCAAGACTCACGATTGCCACCAGACTGGAACCCCTCCTTCGCCAAGTACTATCAGCACAACACTGGGAGGAGCGTCAGAAGCATCTCACACAGGCTTATGAGTGTATCGCGACTTTACACAATTCCTTGGGGATTACCCAACCGATGCCAACTAAAGTTACTCATTTCTTCGACAGACCATTTCTCGTAATGAGCATGGGCGCATTTTCAAAAGCTATAAGCGCTACGATTACAGATCCAACAGTTAGAAAACTCACAGACAAACGCCTTATCGGCAGTATCGACCAATTCTCTGATAGCACAGACATTCTGTCAGAGCCGGGCTGGCGAACGACTTTACGCGAATTGTATACATAAGAGCAAGTAATCTTCCGCTTAGGACACACGAAAGCACTCTTGAAATTTCGACGAATAGTTTGTGTAGACAATGTCAACCTCACACCAGAGGCTTACTATCAACTAGAAACCCTGTCCACAGAGCCGTTCATCGCGTATGAATCTGATCCATCCGATCAACAAGAAGCATACTTGCGCATGGCAGACGCCGACTGTGCCCTCGTAAGCTGGCGCACCCGTTTGGGCGACTCAGTTTTAAGTAGGTGTAAATCGCTAAGATACATTGGTCTATGTGCATCAAAGTACTCCAACCCAGATGCCGGAAATATCGACCTTAAGGCTGCGCGTAGACGAGGTATTACGGTGACGGCTGTAGGCCAATACGGCGATGAGGCAACAGCAGAATTCATTTTTTGCATGCTCCTCAATCTGTGTCGGGGCTTCAACAAAACTCACTGGCTTGACATGCCTAGTGAGCTCTATGGCAAAAGTTTAGGCATCATTGGCATGGGTGCAATGGGAAGACACGTAATGCGGCTAGCATTAGGCTTTGGCATGAAAGTTGCATATTTTAGCCTAACACGAAAGACAGATTGTGAAGTGCTAGGTGTACATTACATGACCAAGGAAGAGCTACTTTGCTCAAACAATGTGGTTTCACTTCATGTACCCAAAGGAACGCACATACTATCTGCCGCCGACTTCTCTAAAATTCCAGCAAACGTAGTACTGGTAAATACCTGTCTAGGAATTGTCTTTTCGCCCAAAGATTTTGAGGTATGGATCAGCAAAAAGCTCAATGTTGCCATCCTGGATGAATCGGCTGATCCTGCATAGAGAAAATTTAGAGACATGCCAAATGTCATCTACCCGCCAGTTGTTGCAGGACGGACGGCTGAATCACGAGAGCGGCTGAGTGTACAAGTGTTACGCAATGCAAAAGCATTCTTGTCCGGCAGACCAGAGAATGTAGTCAACTGAAGCATGGCAAATGGGTACTGAAGTACTCAAACGTGAATAGTAAGAGTGCGATTAGGTTATGGTAGTCTGCGACATAGGGATGGTCGTAGAGTTGTAAGTAATTGCTCTTACTAAGATTTCAGCCGTTAACGGTTGAAATCTTAGCGACATAGCCATGCATCACAATCATTACCAAACCCTGGTTGATAGAATTTATCAATTTCTTTGAACTATTAAACAATAGGATCCGTTTATTTTCATAGATATTAGGAAGGCTCAACCTACTTATGCTCAACATTACTTCTACACCCGCATCACACAATGGAGTTCCTGTAGTAGACGAGGTAATAGGCGCCTGCTGGTCAGAATTTAATATGCAGTTCCCGACAGAGAAGGACTGTTTGGAGGAATTGTATAAGAGGATTGATGCTGTCAGCATTAACAAGCGTGCTTGTTGCCTAAATGCAAATAAGCTGGACCAAGATGGTGGCAGAGCAATCAAATGCAGGAGTTGTAGAAAGAAGACATGGCTCACTGCAGGCACATTCTTTCACGGCATAAAGCGTCCCAGAGCCTGGCTTGCTGCTATCTGGTTTATGGAGCAC
>JACQVM010000080.1 GCA_016209785.1 Candidatus Melainabacteria bacterium
GCAGAGCTCGCCTAAAACCTGCCCATAAATGCCTACAATGACGGGATTCATAATACGAGCAAGGCAAATGGAAGCTTGAGCAAAAAGAAGATCACCCACCAGAACAGCAAGCCGGTCATTCCACTTCCTATTCACTGTCACCTGCCCACGACGAAGCGATGCACCGTCTATAACATCATCGTGCACAAGACTTGCTGTATGAATAAGCTCCGTCAGGACTGCCAGAACTATGTGCAGTCGCCCAATTTCATTCCTTAATGGCGGGGGTTTAATTTGTGCAGTAGCCTTAGAACATAAGAGCACCAGCCCAGGACGGACTCGCTTCCCTCCAGCACCTGAAATCTGGGCTAGCAATTCAGAAACAAATGCATTGTCATCGATAAGGTTGGTACTTAGCCACTCATCCACCAGTTTTAGTTCTTGGGCAACTGGTTGAAACAGTAAGGACAGATCCAAGGGGCTTTTCACCTGTGAAGTGGGTACCGTATTCATGCTCGGGGATTTCCAAAAGGGGTTTCTAAGCTTTTCATATCATTGAACCCGACGTCAATGAAACAGGCATAATATCAAGCAACTGAAATCCTCAGTGTCTGCAACGCTTACATTCCACCAACATGAATTGTCCTTGCCGAGACACAATTCGGCATCCAGGCAAGGTTGCAAAGAATGCTGTTTGAGTGTCCCTTGTCAGCACATAAGCATTTTTTAGCTTAGAGAGCTCGGAGCACAAGCCATCAAAGTCAGCCGGATACCTAACTTTTCGGCAGGTATAGAATGGCACACCAGGCTTACGCATACCGAACACAAAAATTGGATACCCAGATATTGATGCAAAACGAGCAAAAGACGGGATTGGGCCTTCCCATCTGTTGGACAAGCTAGTTACAGCCTGTGCCCCATAGTAAGCCGAAGAACATAAAGTTAGAAAGACGAACACAGCTACAGCCCACGTATATCGGCGGCTTAACATCAAACCAAGGCTAAGCACTACAACCACAGTCTCAAGCAAAGCATAGCCATTTACTATTGCATAAAGATCCATCGGAGCATCCCGTAATTTCGACACGATTAAAGGCGCAGCTAGAGCAGTAAAACTACAAATAATACCTAGCAGTATAAGTGGAACAAAGAGCCTTTTGAATCTACCTCTGGTGACCGCATCTCCAACCTCACTACCCACAACAACAGCAAGTGCCGGAAAGGCAGGCAAAGTATAGGTTAATAACTTAGACACACTAAGGCTAAAGAAAGTCAGCGTTATCATTGACCATAAAGCAGCAAAGAAAACAAAATCTTGCCTGCAGTCCATTGTTTGGAATCTGCCCAGAAGCGCTCCAATGTTAGGCATACGCTTAACTGTTGTGCCTCCTACCCGGAAGGCATTTATGAGAGATTGTGGAACAAAAACAGCCCAAGGGAAAAAGCCCCCCAGCATTGCCGCTAGATGATACCACCATGGTCCCTTGTGGCTATCCACCACACTGGTAAACCTCTCAAGATTCTCCCGTACTATAAATGCTTGGAAGTAAGCTCCTTTGGTGACAATGATCTCCGCAACAAACCAAGGAACAGAAATTAGAGCAACAATTAAGACACCAGCCAGCGGCTTATAGAACTTAAGAGCCTCTCGCCAGTTGCCGCGCAAACCATGATAAACACCTAGCACCAAAACAGGAAGAACCAGTCCTATAGGACCTTTAGTCATAACCGCAAGACCAAGAAGAACATAGCCAATCCAGCGCCAAAATGCATCTTGTTCTCGGAATGCCCGATAAAATGCAAACAAGCTTCCAGCGACAAATAATGCCAACGGCATATCTGTAATTGCCATGCGTCCGGTAGCTACATACAACGGCGCCGTGATAAGCGCTAACGTACCCACAACACCACATGTAACACCACGGTAACGCTCAAGCATTAAATAAGTGCACGCTGCTAAAATTGCCCCACAGGATGCACCAAAGAAACGTGCAGCAAACTCATTGACCCCAAAGATCTTATAGCAGAACGCCATTGCCCAAATGACTAACGGTGGCTTGGTAAACCTAACATCGTAATTTAAAAGGGTGGTTAAATATTCACCTGTCTCCAACATTTCTCTGCCTGGCTCAGCATAAAGACCTTCATCAGGATTAAACAGTGGAGGGAGTCCCAATTGTGCAAAGAAAACCCCACAAGCAACAATAAAAATCAAGGACACAGGCAAAACCTGCCACAACACAGACTGCTGCACCAGGACCTTTTGCGACATTAACGCATCTTCAACTTTTGAATCTACAGTTGGCATGACACAAGCGTACAGTTCACTCCCAACAGCATACGTTAGAGCAACCCTCTGAGGTCATCCATTTCGTTAAGTAAATGTTCAGGAGTCGCGCATTGTCAACACAAACGTGAAGCTATGGTAATCTGCTTAGGCATTTGCGCCGCCGCCTGAGGACTAAACTATGGAAATTGCCAACAGACTAAAGTCTATTCCACCTTATATTTTTGCTGAGATAGGCAAAAAGGCACAAGCAGCCCAGGCACGTGGCGTTGACATAATTAATTTGGGCATTGGCGATCCAGATCAACCAACACCCAAACATATCCTAGACGCCATGCATACAGCCCTAGATAATCCAGTCAATCATCATTATCCACCCTTTGGCGGCACCAAAGAGTACAAAGAGGCTGCTGCAGCCTGGTGCCAGGCCCGTTTTGGATTTAAGATGGACCCAGACACAGAGATAACTTCTCTGATAGGGTCAAAAGAAGGTATTCACAATATCATTCAAGCATACACTGACTCATCCGATGTAGTGCTTGTTCCAGACCCTGCTTATCCTGTCTATCGCACATCAACCATCTTAGCTGGGGGCACACCCTACTTCATGCCGCTTTTGAGCGAGCATGATTTTCTTCCAGATTTAAGTGCAATACCTGAGGCAGTGGCCACAAAAGCCAAGATTATGTTCCTCAATTATCCTAATAATCCAACTGCAGCAGTAGCCAATTTAGAGTTTTATGGCAAAGCCGTTGACTTTGCTAAAAGACACGATATTCTCCTTTGCCACGATCTTGCATACTCCGAAATGACCTTTGATGGCTACAAGGCTCCTTCAATCTTTGAAATTGATGGTGCTAAGGACATAGCCATTGAACTGCACAGCTTGTCCAAAACCTTTAACATGACAGGCTGGCGAATTGGCTATGCCATTGGCAATGTTAAGGCGATCAAAGCTTTAGCTCAACTTAAGTCTAATATTGACACAGATGTTTTCCGGGCAATACAAATAGCAGCCATTGCAGCCTTTCAGGGTCCACGCGACCATATTGGCTATTGCAACAAACTGTATGAGGAGCGGCGCGACTTAGCTGTTGCTGCCCTTGAAAAACTTGGCTGGCACATAAAGCCCAACAAGGCTACATTTTATATGTGGCTTCCAGTGCCAAAAGGCATGACATCAATGGAATTTAGCAATATGATGCTCGATAAGTTAGGTATTGTAGTGCCACCAGGAACTGCTTATGGTCCAGCAGGGGAAGGCTTCTTCCGCATGTCGCTATGCACTGACAAGTCACGCTTGCAGACAGCCTTTGACCGCATGGCTCAACAATCAGTTACCTTCGAACAGGCAGCTAAAACAAAGGTGTAACTAGCTAGCTTACAGACTCTGGCGTATTTGCTGATGAGATATCTCCATCTAGTGCACTTTGATGCAAGTATTGCTCTGCAACCTCGATACCACGTTGAAGATTAGACACTGTGCGAATGCTACCTAAATCAATTCCCAAATGCACCAATGTCTGAGCAATAGCTGCCGAGATTCCAGATATGATTGACGTAGCCCCCATAAGTGCTGCAGCATGAACAGTCTGCATTAAATGCGCTGCTACATTGGAGTCCACTGCTGGCACCCCAGTTACATCAATTATCACCACCCTGGCGTCACTTTCATGAATCTTACACAAAAGTGTTTCAGTTAGTTGGTTAGCACGCTCACTGTCAATGACACCAATAATGGGCAAAATAAGCAGCCCATCACGCAATTGCAAAACAGGTGTGCTTAGCTCCCGAATGGCCTCAGTTTGCAAGCGTATGGTCTTAACATAATTGTCTATATAACTATCAATTGCTAATCCCATATCCAAGAATATAAGCTTCATAAGGGACAAAGCTGTTTCAATCCCCTTTTGCTTTTCTAAAGCCGGAGAGTCGAGTAAGCGGCAGAACAAAGAGTTTAAATAACGTCTGTAGGCGCCTAAGTAAATGTCTGGAGTGACACCAATTCTGGCATGGACTTTCCCAACGTTAAGGCGGCCTTCGATATAGTTATCCTCGTAATGACCTTCCACTAATTGCTGGAAATACTGTCCTTGCGCCTGCTTTACATGACGCAACACCTCCGGGTTGTCAAAAAACCCTTTAGTTTCAGCAAAAGATAAAAGATGGTCGTAGAATTCTGAGATAACATCGGGCATCAACTTCTTTAGCAAATCTTGATGCTTAACTATCCTCTGCACATCATCATCGCCAAATTCAAGAAACTTCTTGCGCCACTTGATGTCTGCTGGCTTTAAACCAATCTCTTCAACTAGACTCCTGCCTTGCTGTCGTGGGGATACTCGTGTGGTCATCTCACTCTCCATTTACTACAGGGAAATAAAAGACCTTGGCTACCAGAGATAGCTGCAGATAGCTGCAACAACCAATTCATCATTTAACCTTAAGCCTTAGCAGCTAGAGTTCAAGTATCATACCCTGCCAATCTTCTTTAATTGTTAAAGACTCTGGTTGTCGAGATGTCAGCAGCTCTGTCTCACCACTCCATCTCCTCAGCCGATTTAGGCTTAGGCAGCTCCTTGCGATTCACTCCATCGCTTAGCGCTGGGCCGCCTGCCGGTAGAGTTACCTTGACTTGTTCGGCGGCTGCCTTCTCTACTGCAGCCTTCTCTGATCCGATCGGTAGAGCGTTAGGTGATATCGTCGGCGGTGTCACCATAACTCCACCACCAGCCACCTCAAGCACATGCCGGAACTCCTCATCCGTAGCTCCTAACGCTTCAAACAGTACACGACATGATTTCAGCATCGCCAACAATCTAGCTTGACGGTTACTCAAGTTTTTTTGCTCTATGCTAAGCCGCTCATATTCACCTGGTAAGACAGAAGGCTCGGACTGCAGAGCATTGCCACGCTCTCGTATCTGTCCCAGTCGATTCTCCACATTAATCAGCCGCCGCTTTAGCCTGCCAATCTCACCACCTACCAAATCTTTGACCATCTGATGGTGTTTTGGATCGCTGCTATACCCCTCCACACCTGGCACTCCAAGAATATCTGGAAGGAGATGAGCATCTACGTCAAAGTTGGTCTTGGCTTTAACTGATAGCTCCACCGGCAAATAGTTTTGCTCCCCACCAGGTGTCATTAAGCGTGTCTTCGCGGGCAACGGTGTTCCGTCAGCACCTGTCAGAGAAACAGCATCTGAAGAGCGGTTGTCCACCTCAACTAAACAAGGAATGTTGCTACCAAGCACCTGTAGACGCGCACGATACTTTTGTCCAGGCTCAAGAGACTTATCCTTGTATACTAACTCTACTCTGCAAACATCAACTTCACGGATGTCCGAGGACTCATCGCCCGAGCGCACTAATAGCTCTCTCACTGGACCAATGCTAAGTCGAGATGGCGTTACAGCAAGCAAAGCAGCAGGAGACCCAGCTACTATAATTGCATCAAGCCCATCAATCACCAACTGATCTTCGTCCAATCTGCCAGAAAAGTTTTTCCCAAGAATTAAGACTAACTGTCGTGCCTCGATGCTTACTGGTGAGTACACAATCGCTGGACCAACTGCCTTGACAGCAATCAGTTCACTAATCTTAGCAAACACGTGAGTGTCAGCATCCTCGGAGATCAGCATACCACCGCTGGTGATGACATACTTTCTTTCAAAGACTGGTTTTTTATTAGGATCAAAGATTGCAATGGTCAGCTTGTCAACTTGAGGGATCTGCAGTGCAGCAATACCTGACAAATCAGCAGTATAAGCCACCCCGTTTACTACCACAGAGGCTCCAGCAATAGAGTGTCCTGATCCTGTAACCACGGTGACCCACGCAGCTTGTCCTGGAACAAGAACAGGGGTGGATAGGAGCGTCGAACCAACAGGGACAGGAGTGATCTCACCCGAGCCAACATCGGTGAACTTCTTGTTGGCTAGAAGTAGAGTATTAACCGGCATCGGGCCCGAGTTAGCCCCACCTTGCAAAGACGTCAATGCCCAACTACTACAATTACAGATTCCTAAAACCTGCACCACCAATACTGTGGCAAGCAATCGGCTTAGGGGCGTCATCTGTCGCCAATTCTCCTATAAGTCGCCCTACATCAGAGTCAACCAGCTCACATTCTACCCCTTTGACAAACCTGCCACTGCCGTTTTGCAGGCTCGACCGGCCAGTCAAAGTTTTTAGACAGCCAATCTAGCTGGTCAGATTTATCGCGCCCAAAATCGGGTATGAGTTTTGATAGGGTGTACGGATATGGGGGAGCTAACCATGGTGGACGAAAAAGGGCGAGCTCAAGAAATCGTCAGAAAATTAAACCAAGGCGACGAGCATGGAGCTATAGGTGAGCTGCAAAAAGCGTTTTTCGAGCTACGCAATCCAGAGGCGTTTAAGGCTGTCGTCCAAGAGATGCAATCAATCACCTCGGCTGACAAAAACAGCAACAACGACATTTACTACTCAACAGACGACAAAGGCAACATTGCTAAAGTTTACAGAAACGACGCTTGGCTTCCTTTTATGGACACCAAACTGCTTGACACAAATGATGGAAAACCCATGAAAAAGGGCCCCAATGTAGCTAACCCACTAGAAACATTAAAAGGTGCCGTCAATAGAGCAATTGACTTCACCAATAGCAAGATGGACGATTCCAAACCAAAGTAACCCCTGCAACTAAACATTGAAACACATAAACTTAACCGCCCCTTGAGTTGTTTGTTGAGTATTCGTTAGGTTAAGCCATGGCGAAAGCTTGATGGGACTTTTCCCAAATCAATGGGACATCCCCCAGTTGAATTGCACATTGATATCCCTATCATTTATCTACAAGCTGCTTTGGGGTTAGGGTTAAATTTGCAGGTGGACATGAGTTATTCCTTCCACGAAGGGATATGTAACTTAAGAGATACTGGCCTTAAAAAGGCTCAGGAGATCTTGGCCAAGACCCAAGAGCTTTCCCATAATGCTTATGATTCTTTTGCCTATTCTGCTATACAGTCACCAGTCAATGGCTTAGTACAATTGGTGGGTGGTGATAAATACTTACCCCAAGTCCAATTTATGGAAGCACCAAAACCCACTGAGTTTGCTTGCCCTAATTGGTATGCACAGCAACTAGGTGGTGGACTGGGCATGACCATACCATTTCTGCTGACCAGAGGTATTACTCGTGGTGTTGCTCGACTAGCACACCCTGCTTTATCTGCAGAGAAGTTTGCTCTCTTGGCAAACACTACCAATCGGTCTGGTTACCTGGTAGCCGAGGCAGCTCTCTCTGGTGCCTTGTACGATGGACTATTACGGCCAATAAGCACAGAAGAGGGTAATTTTTGGACCGCACGATTAAAAAATGCAGTCGTGGGTGGTATTACCTTTGCTACCTTAGCAAAAACAACCCATGGCTTACAGACACGTAC
>JACQVM010000081.1 GCA_016209785.1 Candidatus Melainabacteria bacterium
AGGCTGGTTGCAACATTGGACTAATTACAAATGGTTCTAAGTTTAATGAGAGCAACTCGCGTGCCCTATTGGAAGCAAATATCGACATGATTGAGTTTTCGGTGGATGCTTGCGATCCACAGAATTACGCTATTGTACGCAAGGGCTTAAGCTGGGGGTTGCTTCTTGCCAATGTCACACGCATGCTCAGGATTCGCAATGAAATCAAAGGAGTCTCGAAGATCATTGCCTCGGGCGTGAATCAAAAACAAGTAAATATTGATGATGTTGAGAAGTTCTGGGTTGAGGAAATTGGTGTTGATTATTTTATTAAACGCAAGTTTCTTACTTGGGGTACAAATACAACACTTGATGATTTACGCTCAGCCGATCCAAGTCCCTATCTGAATACTGATGAAGTTCCTTGCCCGTTCATTTTTGAGCGGCTTAACATCGACAGCCGCGGAAATGTTATGGTATGCGGCTACGACATTGCAGCTAATACCAGCCTGAGCAATGTCACTGTGGAAACAATCAAGGATATTTGGCACGGCCAGGGTTTCCGCTATTATCGAGAAAAACATTTAGCTAAACATGGTAAGGAAATTGAGATATGCGCACAATGCCCTGACTGGCAATATCGTTCGTGGCAGCACAATTACTGGAAGGTTGTTGCCAACGCCGAGGAGGTGCGTATCAAGAAGCTTATGAATCTTGTGTAAATGGTTTGCCATGGAGTAATGCACCCGGGAATGGTGTTAGGGCGCGAACATGGCGATCAAGTTGTTCGTCGCTCCAGGAAAGATCAACTTCACGCATCTGTTCATCTAGACGAGGGTAGGTAGTGGAATGTGCTGCATCTTGAGGATAAGTCTCAAGGTTACCGCTGGTTATCTGGTATAGCACTTCTACCGCCAACTCTCCTGCAAGAGCTGCAAGTTTCTCTCTTAAACTGCCTTGTGTTTCATCTGCTGCAATAGCAATTTCCCGTTGTAACACAATATCTCCTGCATCTACTGATTCAGTAAGCAGGTGAATCGTGACCCCTGTCTTATTTTGGCCATTGCGCAAGACCCAATAAACTGGTGAAGCACCACGGTAGGTAGGCAAAAGTGAAGGATGGATATTAAGTGCGTATTTAGCGTGTGCAAAAATTGCTTTCCGCAAAATGCGGTGATATGTGCTAACTAGAACAATGTCTGGCTTGATTGTTTCAACATATGCTTCGCCTTGGGCACCAATGAGTACTGGAATACCAAGGCTTTGTGCTTCTGCTCTAAGGTCAATCCCCTCATAATATGGATGGGGGTTGGGTTCGCGACGTGTCACAACAACAATTGGCGTGAAGTGTGCTTTACATAGCGCACGCAGGGCTGCATTGCCAAACCCTGTTAACCCAAAGAGTGCTATCTTACGCACCTGTTACTCCTATACATGGCGCTATTGTTGGTTGCGCAAGCTAATATGAAATGATAGCATTGCCCTAAACTCCCTGCCCTAGGGCTTCAGCAAAAGCATGGTAATGAGCATTGTGCGGTATTAGCGGTGTTTTTGGTCTACCTGATGTTGAAACTGTTGACACAATGCTCAACACACTTAGGCATCGTGGTCCGGATGGTGGGTGCTCAGTTGTCGGTACATGTTTTTCCCTAGGAGCACGGCGTCTAAGTATTTTAGATCCCTTAGGCGGCAGACAACCATTAGCAAATGAAACCAATACAGTATGGGCAGTGCATAATGGTGAGCTGTATAACTTTCCTGCAATACGCAGCCAATTGGTAGCTGAGGGACACAAATTACTGACTCAGTGTGACACAGAAATTCTGCCGCACTTATATGAGCGCTGCGGAACGCAGCTTGTTGAGCTCATTGACGGTATGTTTGCCATTGCTTTATGGGATGAGACTAATATGGTTGGGTTCCTGGCCCGTGACCGCATGGGTAAGAAGCCACTTTATTATCACTGGACTGGCAAGGCTCTTTATTTTGCTTCTGAAATTAAAGCATTACTTTGTATGCCTGGATTTCAACGGCAAATTAACCTTCAGGCATTAGATTACTATTTAAGCTACAAGCATGTTCCCTGTCCGCTGTCAATTTTTCAGGATATTCACAGCCTTCCTCCAGCCCACAAGTTAATCTTTCGTCCTGGTCAGGAGCCACAGATTAGTCGCTACTGGGATGTCGACTTTTCAGAGTCCAAGGACATACTGACCTGGTCAGAGGAAGAAGTCGTTGAGCAGCTGCTATCACTGTTGCAAACCAGCGTAAAGCAGCGGTTAATGTCAGATGTACCTATCGGATTCTTCTTAAGCGGTGGCATTGATTCCAGCCTGTCCACTGTAATGGCTGCTGAGCTTTCATCCAGGCCAATCAAGACTTTTACTCTCACGTATGGAAATGATTCAACAACTGCTGGCAAAGAACAAGACCGCCGGTGGGCAACATGGGTAGCTCAGAAATATCGGACTGACCACTATGAGGAGATGGTCACATTTGAAGACCTGCCAAGGAGTTTGCGGCACATCATCTCTTGCTTTGATGAGCCTTTTGCAGGCACAGTTTCTACTTATTTTCTAGCCAGTTTGGTTGCCCAGCACGTCAAAGTAGCACTGTCAGGCGACGGTGCCGATGAGTTGTTTGGAAGTTACCTTTCGCATCGTCTGGCCTTTCCACTTGCACATTATCCTGAATATACACAAACTGGCGATACTAGCTTGATTCGTCCATTCAATTTGCAACCTGAGACTTTAGCACGCTTGGCAGAACCAGAGGACTGGCAATGGCGTTCGAAATTGTTTGTTTTTAGCGATGAAGAAAAGAAAACACTGTACTCTCCAGACTTGCAAGCAGCAACACACACTGCATGTGCACGTGAGCGTCTCCGCCATGATTTCCTCAACCTTACTGCATCAGACCCACTCAATCGCATTCTCGAAGCTGAATTTCGTACAATTTTCCCTGATCAGGTACTTACGTTTGTTGACCGACTGTCAATGGCACACTCCCTTGAAGTACGCTCTGCCTATCTCAACACAGACCTGGTAAGGTTTGTTGCTAGTCTACCGGGACAACTGAAGATTAAAGATGGGGAAACCAAGTACATCTTGAAGAAGGCTGCGCTAAAGTATTTCCCTCGCGATATGGTGTTCAGGAGGAAAGAAGGATTTCTAATGCCAATCACTGAGTGGATTGCCTCTGATTTGGAAGGCTATGTTCGTGAAACGCTCAGTGCTGAACGTTTGAGTAAACACGGGATCTTTCAGGTGGCAACAGTGCAGAGCTTAGTCGATAGGCTATACAGTAGCCAAAGCGACCACACGGATGTCAATAAAGTGTTATCGCTGATTATATTTCAGGAGTGGTACGAACTTTACATGGAAGGAAGACAACAGTCAGCTTGCGCTGTGAACAACACAGAAATGAAATGGAAAACTGCTCAACATTGTTATTTACCGACACAACACTTTGGTTATGTAGGTTGACCTAATCCAGCAGCTTTCAGTGTTGCTTCATCAGGTCCACGTCCAGTACAACAGTTTGCTAGTTTACCGTCAATTACAACTGCTGGAACACAACGAATACCAAGTTCACCGGCTCGTTTAGCCACGGAAGATTGTTTCATATCAAGTACAGTAACTTCACATGATGGACAAGCAAGGCTATTGACGAGTCGAATAGTATCCTCACAGACTGCACAGCCAGCACTAAATATCTCAATTGTTCTCACAACATACCTCCTTGCGTGGGCACGCATTCCAAATTGATGTAACAAACAAGAGCATGAGTCCCCCATATACAAAAGCCTCTGAGCTCAGCAAAAATTTCCCAGTTAAAATAACCGCAACAGCTATGAGCCCGACAGTGAGTGGAACATATCCGTGCCTTGCTCTAGCTTTATAACCAAGCGTAAAGAGCACCAGGATCAAAAACACACTGGTTATTGGAGCTAGATATGTGCTCTGAAGGAGAAAGCCTAGACCTAAAGCACTTAAGATGCCAGCATAGGCAGGCCAGCAGGCAGGGCAGTGCAGTACTGGAAGTAACGCAACTAAACTAGGGCAAACAGCCAGGAAACGGCGCCAGTGAAACTGTCTGGGTGTACACGCGACTGTGGATGTTGTAAGAGCCTTGACCACTTGAGACAATTGTGGAATGCCTTTAAATCCTTGTTCGTGAATATACAATCGGCAGCAATCAGCATGGTTGTTGTCATTCTTGCTTCCAACGACGTCATTACCGTCAACTAGAATGGTCGGTGAGCCATGTTGTTTTGCATATGGTGGGCTATCGAGAGCTTGTCTATCCCACTCTACCCAACTAGGTGTAAGATGAGCTTTCTCAAAAGCACTGAG
>JACQVM010000084.1 GCA_016209785.1 Candidatus Melainabacteria bacterium
GTTTCCAGTATGCCACCAAAGCCGGTGTCACCATCTCGATTGAAGATCTTGATGTTCCGGAGACCAAGCGCAATTTAATTTCCACCGCCGAAAAGCAGATTGAGGAAGCGCAACGCCGTTATGAGCGCGGGGAAATTACAGAAGTTGAGCGGTACAACAAGGTAATCGACACCTGGTCAGCCACCACTGATCAATTAACCAAAGATGTTGTAGACAACTTTGATCGACTAAACCCTGTCTACATGATGGCATTCTCTGGAGCCCGAGGAAACATCAGTCAAGTAAGGCAGCTTGTAGGCATGCGCGGGCTGATGGCAGATTCGCAAGGACAGATTATAGATTTGCCTATTAAAGCAAACTTTCGTGAAGGGTTAAATGTAACGGAGTACATCATTTCTAGCTACGGAGCTAGAAAAGGACTTGTCGATACTGCGTTAAAGACGGCTGATTCAGGATATCTCACCAGACGTCTAGTAGACGTAGCACAGGATGTAATTGTCCGTGATCTCGATTGCAACACAACACGCGGCATAATCATGCAGCCAATAACGGAAGGCGACAAGACAATGGTTAAGCTTTCTGAGCGCCTTTATGGACGGACATCAGTAGAGGACGTAATCGACCAGTCCACTGGAGAAGTTATTGCCAAGACTGGTGAGCTATTCAGCCGAGTGCGGGCCCAGCAGATAGAAAGTACCGGCATCACCAAAGTAAGGGTAAGGTCACCTCTTTCGTGTGAGAGCCAATATGGGGTATGCCAGAAGTGCTATGGTTGGTCCCTCACCAGCAACCATCTCGTAGATGTAGGCGAAGCCATTGGCATCATTGCTGCCCAATCCATTGGCGAGCCCGGAACACAATTGACCATGAGAACTTTCCACACTGGAGGCGCTGTTGCTGGTGGCGGCAGCCGGGCACAACTCAAGGCACCACTAGCCGGTCAAGTATCTTTCAAAATTCCGAGCCGCTCAATGCGTACTGCTTATGGAGACGTTTTAGAGCAGACCACCAGAGAAGGAAAACTAAAGGTAGTTGGTACAAAACGGGAAGAGACATTGAACTTACCGGCTGGAGCAATGCTTTTGGTTGCCTCTGGTCAGGAGGTCAGTCAAGGACAGGTAATTGCAGAGTATGATGCGCCAGGGGCCAAGAAAAACCTCACCGAGCGTGCAGCCAAGGACATAACAGCCGATATCTCTGGACGCATCCTTTTCCAAGGGTTCCAGGCTGACGAGAAGCGAGATCGCCAAGGCAATATTTCCCGTACCGCCAATCGTGCCGGCATCATTTGGGTGCTTGAAGGCGACGTATATAATTTGCCATCAGGTGCCCATGTTGTTGTTAAAGATGGTCAAGATGTGAGCGCACACGACGTGCTTGCTGAAATCACCATCAACAGCGAGCATGGTGGAGACGTCCGCTTTGGCCCAGAGATTCAGACTGAGATCATAAAAATGGGGCGCAAAAGCTTCACCAAGCTTGTACAGGGCAAGGAAGTAAACATTGTCATTGCTGCCGTTGGTGCAGCCAACGCCAAGCTGGAAAGTACCAAACAAGGCAACTCCTGGAAGGTGTCTAAGAGCAAGGAAGTGTACACCATCAAGGTCGTCAATGACGAAACTGTAGAAAATGGCAAGATTATTGCCGAACTAGTAGACGATGGAACGAATACAGTTACATCAGGCGGTGTAATCATCTATGACGGTGTTGAGACTGACGATCGCCGGGTTGTGGTGAAGCCAGGACATGTTTTGTTTGTGCCTGAGGAAGTCCACTTTATTTCCAAAGACATTAGCCTTAAGATGTGCGACAGTGGCGATATAGTTACTGCCGGGCAAGAATTAGTCAAAGATGTGTTTGCCCACATGGATGGTGTTGTAGAGGTAGTTGCCGACAATGACATTATCCATGAAGTTATCATCCGCCCAGGAGAGCTTGTTGCTATCTCTGATCCTTCTGAGCTTAAGGTTCGTGAGGCTGAGGTATTGGAACCTGGTACAGAGATTTTGGAAGGCCATGTCCTTAAGAGTCGTAAGATGATAAATCTGTGCGAGCGCGAAGATGGCACCACCCAGATCCTGGTACGGCCAATCGAGGAATTCTGGATTGAACCTAGAGAAACCAAGTTCAAGCATAAAGCTTCAGATGACAAGATTAGCTTAAGATCCGTTACCCAGCTTTTGTTCCGTGATCGTGAAAAGGTACGTCATTTGCAAGGTGCACAATTGACCCGCACATCGCTGGTGTTGCAAATGCAAGGCCAACTAACAGGACTTAAAGGTACTGTGGAAATTGGCGACGAACTCCAGATTGTTGTGCAAGAGAACATCCTTTTACGTCGAGACAGTGAGTTTAACGTAACATTATTATCAGTGGAAAATGATCAGCACATTGAACCAGCCTCAGCAGTTGCTACAACACAGGTTTTAACCAAAACAGATGCTCGTGTACAGCTTTCCAAATCAGATGAGAGACGACTGTTGCTCATCACGGAAGAGCAACAGATTCACCAGAAAGCAAAAGGAGCAACAACGGCTAAAGAAGGAGATCTTTTACGAAATGGTGACAGCATCTCCAAGTCAACACAGGCACATCACTCTGGTCAGATAGTGAAAGTGGAAGGAGCCGAGATCTCCATCCGCAAAGGAAGGCCATATCTGATTTCCGGGAGCACACAGCTTCAATGTGAGGATGGGGCACTAGTACAACGCGGTGACTTGATGGCAACCCTTATCTTTGAACGCCAAAAGACAGGCGACATTGTGCAGGGTCTTCCACGGGTGGAAGAACTCCTGGAAGCTCGAAAACCAAAAGAATGCGCCATATTAGCTGAAAGAGCTGGTCGCGCTAAAGTGGTAGTTGAGGAAGATGTAACTCGTTTGTTTGTTGTCTACCAAGAAGGATCTGAGGAAGAAATTATCATCCCGTCAGGACTCAACGTAATCGTGGAGGATGGTGAGGAAATTACAGCCGGTAAGGCTCTAACTGATGGCCCACCAAACCCGCATGATATTGTTCGACTTCTCGGCATCGAGGCCGTGCAAAAATTCCTCGTTGATGAAGTTCAGTCGGTATACCGTTCACAAGGGGTGGACATTGCCGACAAGCACATCGAGGTTATCGTACGACAAATGACACGCAAGGTTCGTGCTGATGATCCAGGGGACACCATTTTGTTGCCCGGCGAGCTTTTAGAAAGGTTCTCCATGGAACAGGAAAACGAAAAGGCTCGGCAAGCTGGTTCACGAGAGGCTACAGTTACATCAGTACTTTTAGGTATCACCAAAGCCAGTCTTAACACAGAAAGCTTTATCTCTGCAGCCTCTTTCCAAGAAACGACAAGAATTCTCACAGAAGCTGCCGTGGAAGGCAAAAAGGACTGGTTGCGTGGACTCAAGGAAAACGTGATCATTGGTAGGTTAATTCCTGCCGGGACTGGATTCCAGGGACATGCCCTACCTCAAGAAGAAGAAGAAGACGAAGAAGACATTTATCCACCCATTGGCGAAGGCAGCTTCAGCGCACCGGCAATTTAGCCACGTGAGCGACAACCTGTCGCTCTAGCGTCTGCGTCAGCCAAAACGAGGACGGTCAAAGTTGTTACCTTGACCCTCGTATGTTCTGTGTGCCTGATATTTACTTAGCTGCTGCCAGCCAACCTGCGCTTGATACTTAAGTCTTGCGTCCTTACTGTAGGTATAGACCCACTGATAATGCATTTGTGCACGTGCTACCTGATTGAGTGACTGGTAACACAAACCTAGATAATAGTGGACATTATCGTTACAAAGACCCTTCTTGTCTAAATCCTCCAGCATAGCTGCTGCAGAAGCATACTTGCCAGCAGCATAATCTCTCAGTGCCATGCTCCACTGAGACGATAATGTAGGCTCAGCCCAACCAGCACCAAAACTAACCAGTACAATAGCCAGTCCAAAAATGGTTTTACTAGCACTCATACCGGGGTTGCCCCTAGTGGGCAGACAATATCTCATTGGCATCAAAGCGCTTTCGTATCCGGTGAGCTAAAAAGTAAGTCAATGGCTTCCTGGATGGGTTGTACTTTTGATCTAAAAGCAAATGAGTTAAAACTGAAACAGTTACACCCACCCTCATTGGGTGGTTTCGGGGCCCTTTAAACAAGAAAAAAAACAACGCCAAAAGCTCGTAGGAGTGCAGCGGCAAATACAGCTTTCCGCTATAGCTTTCATGGTTGGCCTCGGCAAAGCGTGACCAATTAAAGCGCCACCCGTGGGCCTTAACATAGTCAACGATGTGGTCAAGGTCAATTAGCCATCCCGCCAAAAAACTAACCAAAGCCGCCGCCGGTGAGCGGTACCGGTGATAGGTAGCGAGGCTGACCCCAGCCGAAGTAACTATATGTCCCAGAGTTCGCATACTTAGCCTTCCTTTCCAACAGAAGCCAGGCAAAGAAACTTTATTGCATTGTACTCCAACTGTTAACGATCTCTTATATACCCAGTCAAAGCATAGAATCTCCAATTAAGATGAGCAAAAGTGTTGGTTGAAAGATGTCAGGAGATCTCTTCTAATGAATTGGCGAACATGCAAACTAAAAATTCTTGTAGCCGCACTAAGCGTTTTAATTCCCTTGCCCTGTA
>JACQVM010000114.1 GCA_016209785.1 Candidatus Melainabacteria bacterium
ACAGGATTTCCTTGATGGCCTAAAGGCTAAACTTTATGCTTATCCAGAAGATGACTTAAATAAAGGACAGCTCCCTGATTTCTTTAATGTCAACACCCCTTATGACTACTCCGAAATCCTGCTCCGGAGTCAGAAGATGCCCTGCCGAGGACAAAGTATAAGAACCACTAAAGGAACTCATATTGAGCTAGCTACTTAAGCGGCTCAATTCTCTTTACCAAACGTTCCCCATCTTCCTCGATTGTAATGCTGTCAGGATGCACTTCGACAAGACTCAGCGATTCAAATTGCTCGCCAGGACCCAACACAATAGTTTTAGGCCACTTATTTTCCTTGCGCCACATTCTATCCGTGCAAGCTAAAACAGCCTTATCGCCAACCACACCAACAAGCTTGAGCTTATCAGATATGGATGGTTTGGCAGGAGCTTCAGGCAACTCAGATACAGATAAGCCTTCCTCACCTGACAAAACACTCTCGAGCACTCCTTGTTGCGCCGGGGGTGGTGGACTAACAAAGCTTTCTTTAGGAATAGGAGGTGGCGGGGGAATGGCTATTGCACCAGAGGAACCCTCAGCACTAGCTTTTGTACGTGGGAAAGGCTGATATCCTTCCACTCTCTCACAAGGATTAGTTTTTCCAGAGCCTTGTCGAGCTTCATTTTGAGCAGCCAGACGGGATGCAGCAGGAAATTTCTTAAGAGCCTGCGGCAACTGGGGCTCAGAACCTAGCGGTAGAGCTGATGCCACTTTATGGGCATTTTCGCCTGCAGGTTCTGTTGGGACTGTTAATTCAGTTGGAGCTAGAGCACTAGGCAATTTACCTCTCTTGGCTGGCATTGCTGCCGATGACACACCACTGCCAGCGTCTACGTCCTTACCATTAACCTGTATGACCTTGCTTTGTACCTTCTTAGGAACGCTCACCGACGGCGTTGTGCTCCCTGTTGCTACTAAAGCAACTTCTTCCTGATGCATTTGGGAATTGACCCAAATCCAGGTGCCCCCTAAAAGTAAAAGCCCTGCCATCAATAAAAGAGCTAACCTTAGTCGCTGACGCTCATCCAGATTGACATACAAAGGGCTTTTAGGGGAAGGCATAAGCACTCCTCAAGGCAAATAGTAGGCGGTCATCAAAAAAGAAACAACAAGATTCCTTACATCTTGTATCTTACCCTTACCAACCTCAGGAGGTATTTCAGCCTCAACCTGGTTGATTCCAATCACCCGCTGATATGACTCCAGCTTACGCATAAGCTCAAGAAAGTTAGGATAGTCACCAGTGACGGTTACTTGTTTAACCAACTTACTCAGGCCAATATCAGCCTCAGGTCCAACTTTCGCCTTCTGGGGCGTTTTGGCAGCCTTGGGGCCAGGAGTCACCTGATCCTTAATGGCCCCCAAAGCATTAATAGCACTCCCTCCAGACAAAGACAAAACTTCTTGCTCCACTGACTCTGAGAGCTTTTGCTTTTCCCTCTCTGGACTTTCAATGCTTATAATGTCCATTCCTAACTCCAGGCACATTTTCTCAAAGTCAACGAGAAACAAATCTAAATCAGGACTTTTAGGAACAGAGTTACGCAAATGCTGGATATCCTCCTCAAGGCTCTTGTGCTCTTTCTCCAGTCGAGCTAGCTCAGCTAACTTTGTCGTAAGCTCAACATGCTCCTTCTTTTTTTCAGCCAACTCGTTGTTCTTGTCCTGAGCAGCCATAAATGCTGGGTTAGTGAGAGCAAACCAGAGAGCACCTCCAGCCAGGTAAGGGAAAGCACAAATCAGGACCTTTTCTTTAGCTTGCATTTGTCTTTACCTCACTTTGGTGTAGCTAATTGAGCTACCTGAACAACCTTTTCTAATGCTACCCAGATTGGCTGAGCACCATTAAAGCCCACCAGTTTATCCACTAGGTTGCCCTTGTCATCGATAAAACAAAGGGTTGGAATGGACTTCACTTGATATTTCGCGAGCAAGGACTTGTTGGCCTGGTCGTCAGCATTTAGTACTACAAATTCCACTTTATCGGCATACTTTTGCTTAGCCTCTTCAATGATTGGCTTCACTTGACGGCAAGGCTCACACCAATCTGCAGAAAAGTCTAAAACCTGGGCCTTACCAGCAAGGCTAGGATGGGCACCAACGCCAGGGCGCAGGCGCGCTGTTACACCAAAATCAATAACCCGCGGATCCGTACTCATCTGACGCTTGGTCCATTCCACGGTTGAGTCCGTAAGTATGGGTGATCCACCAAGGTTAATGGCCAGGTGGGAGACCTTGGTGAAATCAATAGCACTACCTTCCACAGTTACGGAATTTCCAGAAAGCACAACCTTCCGCACCTGGAGCCCAGGTGGAGTACACTGGCGTATAATCTGCAGAACATACGACCATGGACGCCCTTGATTGACAATAATGTCCAAAACTTTCTTCTTGCGCGTCAGGAGCTCATTGTCTTCTTTTAAATTGGACATGTTCTTAAGCTGTCTTTTCCCTAGTTCAATGTCTGTTTCCAGTTGAGCCAGCTCGTTTTGCTTTTTAGGAACATCATACTGGGAAAAGTAAGCCCACAGTCCAGCTACAACTAATACAAGACCTACACCTGAGCTAATTGCAGGCATAAACCAAGGTGTCTGTACCTCGGAAATGACACGCTGAGTACGGTGCTCCTCGAGCCCTTCCACTGCAGAGGTTGCTGGAAGCTCTTTGTTAAGCTCAAGGTCTACTGTAGGAACGACTGTCGAACCAGGATTAGTAACAGCGCCTAAAATCATAGTATGTGTCGCCCGCTTTTCTGGCGGGATGAGCGCTGCTTCAACAAGGATGTTCCGCAGAGGATCCACCACTTGGGTTTGAATATTTAAACGATTGGCAATAAACTCATTTAGTTGCGATAGCTCACACCCAGCTCCACACAACAAAACTTGCTCTACTACAACATCGCCAGCTTGCGACTTATAGAACTCCAACGAGCGTGCTACCTCGTCAGTTATGTCACCAAGCACAGTCCTAGCTACCTGAGCAGCCTGCGCAAGACGTGCATCTTGGGCAGGACTACCGAATATAGAGACCTGGGGTAACATGGACAATGACTCATCAAGGCTAACGTCTAAGCTTCGTGCAATAGCTTCTCCTAAGGTCTCCACTCCTAAAAGCACAGAACGGCTAAACAGCGGCATACCGTTTCTTACTAGATTAATATCGGTAGCATCATGACGGATGTTGACAGACATTATCAGCTTGTCGTCGAGAGCAAGATAACCAGCACGGCTGAGGGACCTTATCACTGCCAGATAAGAAACATCCATCCTGCCTAACTGAACTCCAGCTATCTCGGCTGTGCGCCAATAACTATCTACTATTGTCTTTTGGATAGCTGCCAGAATAACCTCAACTCGTCTTACCCCATCAGCATCAGTACGCTCTGTAGCTGGCATGATTGCCCAGTCAAGGTTTGCTTCCTGTATAGGGAAAGGTACGTGGTTAATTGCTTCCTGGGTGACAACATCCTCCAATTCCTCTGGTGGCATACCTGTTGGCACAGGAACAAGTTTGGTAACCACCGATTGCCCAGGCACCACTACATTGACAGTAGGTGGGGCTGAACGAGATGGAATTCCAGCTTGCAAGACAAGCTCAGCTACCATGCTACCTACAATTTCAGAGTCCGCAATAAGTCCTTCCCGAACTACATTAGGTGGGGTCGGCTGGCTAGCATACCTTACCAACTCCAGCCCCATCTTGCTCTCACTAAGCTGGACTATTGTCAAGCTACCGCTATTGATGTCTAGCCCAACAGTAGGGCCTTTTTTCTTGCGGAAAGCAAACACGTAAGCTGTCCCTCACCTTGCATTCACATGAACATTATGCCCCACCAGACAACATGGCACCAACAGGATCCCAAAAAATGGCAACTACCGCCCCCAGACAAAGTGCTGGGCCAAAAGGAAATGGTTTAGAGACACGCGTTCCAACCGAAACCACACCAAGAAGTCCACCGCCAACAGAACCTAATAAACCTGCCGTAATCCAAGATGATGGCTGAACCATTACTCCTACAATTGACCCCAGAGCATAAAGAGGAACTGCCATGATAAGAAAGCCTGCCGTAAGGCCAATCACCAGAGGTTTGTAACACTGTCTCAGCAAATCTGCCTTGCGCATCTCATCTAGTAAAAAGATCATACCCATGATGGTCCCAGCAATAAAACCTACGATAAGAGCCACCACTAATCTTTGCCAACCAAGCCACGCAGAAATAACCGCAGACAACACAGCATCCC
>JACQVM010000086.1 GCA_016209785.1 Candidatus Melainabacteria bacterium
TTCTTGGGGTGTAGGTGGCGAGACTAAAACTCAAAATTTTACCGTTGGTAGGGTTAAAATGGGTCCTATTGAGCATAGTGATTTTCCTGTAAGTGTGCCGGAGAGTCAAATGATGGGCAAGCCATTGCTAGGACAGGAGTTTTACAAAGGCTGGCAGTACACTATTGATTATGACAACAAAGTCATTAAATTCTTACGTCGATAATGACCAATCCTCAACTTTCTGTGGTCATCGTAGCTGCCAATGAGGCTCGCACAGTAGCCGATGTGCTCTCGGCTGCCAAGACACTTGGTTGCGAGATAATCTTTGTTGACTCTGGTTCGAAGGATAATACTGTTGCAATTGCCCAGAGCTTTGGGGCCAAAGTGTACCATCAGGAATGGCTTGGTTATGCAGCTCAGAAGAATTTTGCCCTTGACCTTGCTTCCGGCGAATGGGCGCTAAGTCTTGACGCTGATGAAGTAGTGACACCGTTACTGGTGCAGGAAATTGAAGAGGCGCTGCATAGTCAAAGACTAAACGAATACGGTGGTTTTAGGATTCCTCGCATTTTGTACATTGGACATACAGCCATCACCCACGGTGGCTTTTATCCAGATGCTCAGCTTCGCCTGTTTAGGAAACAAAAAGGTAGATTTAAGGATCGCTTAGTGCATGAGGCTGTATCTGTGGAAGGAAAGGTTGGTATGCTCACCCAGCCAATGAAACACCTGGCATATGAAAGCCTGCAAGAGTTTGACAGTGCTATGGAGAGATATGCACGATTGTCTGTCAAGGAATTTAAAAGAAGTGGTTTTAAGCCATGGCAGGCAAGTCTCATTAACGAGATACTACACCCTTGCTGGACCTTCTTTTATCGCTATATTTTAAGAGCAGGATTTCTTGACGGCAGGATTGGCCTTGCAGTCAATCTTATTTACAGCAATTATGTCCGCTGTAAAATTCGCTACTTAAGGGAGTCTCTCGAGCACGGCAATTAAGTTAATCCCACGCTGTGTCAAGGATCTTTTCGATGATTGTACGGTACTGCTTGAGGTTGTCTGAGTAATTCTGGCTTCCAGGCTTAATGAGAGGAGTCAACTGAGGCTCTGGATGGCTATGTAGCCATGGAGCAACACGTTCTAAGGTGTCCTCAGCAATCCAATGTCTTGCCAAAAGTACTTCTTCAAAACTCATCCCTGACACTTCCTCATCAACCATGGCAAGTTGTGCTTGAGCTGGCGAGATTAGCTTCTGCTCAATCAGTATCTTAGCCAAATCCCGGCGTCTCTGGAGTTTGTCGAGATCAACCTGTCCACCTGAAGGTTTTGGCGGGACAGCTTGGTTGTCTTGGCTTTTTGGCATCTTGTGGGAATTGCTTGTGAGTAGAAGGACACATTAGTAGTGACAGTCTCAGCAGACTTCAATGTCTACCCTTTTACCATGCTCTCGAGCTACCGTACGTACGAGTTCTCTAAGAGCACTAATTGTCTTTCCTCCCTTGCCAATTAGACGACCAGTAATTGCTGGATCACTTGTGACCACAATCCTGGAATATCCAGGATTTAATGACTCACGGTTTATCTGGACTGTTTCTGACTCACGGGACAGAACAGTGAGCACATATTCAGCTAGTTGTTCTGCCTGTATAGAAGCAACTAGCTCATCGTGGCTTGGCCTGCGCCTGAATGTGCCTGGGCCTTTCTTAAAAGGCTTCGGACCGTTTCGCTGGCTTGGGCGCCATTGTTTATCCATCGTTCAATAGCATCTCTATCTAGTTTAAGTTCTTTGGAGCGGGGGTTGTAATAACCAATTTCGTCAATGGGCATACCATCGCGTCGTGTACGGCTGTCGAGTACAACAATCCTATAATGGGGTGCTTTTTTTGCTCCAATCCGCTTGAGCCTAATCTTAACCACTTAAGTCCCTCGTTACATATGAAAAATTGAATTGTTATTTTAGCAGATTAAAACCGTTTGCCTTTCTTGCGATAGTACCCGCCACCGGGGCCTTTAAAAGGGAATCCAGGAGGTGGGGCAGATGGCATCTTAAGCTTCTTAGTGCCAGGCAAGCTGCCGGGCATACCAAAAGGCATGCCTGGTACTTTACCTAGTCCACCCAGGGCTCCTAATTGTTTAAACTGCTGGAACATTGCCCGCATCTGTTCAAACTCATTTAACATTTGCCCGACCTCATTTTCCTTCAGACCAGCCCCACGGGCTATCCGGCGCCGACGACTCATGTTAATGATTTCAGGACGATTTCGCTCAGTAGGTGTCATGGAGTTAATTGCTGTTTCGTAAAGCTGAAACATTGCTTCTCCATGGGAAGCAATCATGTCTTGTTGCTCCGAGGAAATGCCGAGCATACCGCCCAGTCCCATCATTTTCATAATGTCGCCCAACGAGCCAAGTTTTTTCATCATGCGCTGGGCACTAACAAACATTTCAAGGGTAAATTCACCAGCCAGCATGTTCTTAGCTACTTTCTCGGCTTCTTTTTCATCGATGGAAGCCTGAGCCTTTTCTACAAGCGTTAACACATCACCCATGCCCAAAATCCGGCTTGCCATGCGGTCTGGATAGAATGCTTCCAGGGCATCGAGCTTTTCTCCTGTGCTTATGAACTTAATTGGTTTGCTAATTGCCTCACGTACTGAAAGTGCTGCTCCACCACGGGCATCACCGTCAA
>JACQVM010000002.1 GCA_016209785.1 Candidatus Melainabacteria bacterium
CGTTGAGCAGAAATATTTTCGCGGGCAATTATTTTCCCCCCAATAGCAGCTTGGATTGGAACTTCAAACAATTGTCTGGGAATAACTTTCTTGAGCTTTTCTGCTAGGTGCCTGCCGTATGTTTGAGCTCTGTCGTAATGGACAATGGCAGACAGGGCGTCAACTGGTTCGCCGCCAATTAAAATATCAAGCTTTACAAGGCGTGATTCACGGTATTCTTGGAAGTGGTAGTCAAGACTTGCGTAACCCCTTGATCTTGATTTTAGTTGATCAAAAAAGTCGGTAATTATCTCGGCTAGAGGGATTTCGTAATGAAGCATTGCACGGCGTGGGTCTAAATACTTCATATCGATAAAGATGCCACGACGACCTTGGCAGAGCTCCATTAAGGGCCCGACAAACTCATTAGGGGCCATTATGCTGGCCATTACATATGGTTCTTCAATCATAGCTCGATGGTTGGGATCAGGCAGACGAGCTGGATTGTCAATGAGAACAATTGTGCCGTCTGACTTGGTCACCCGGTAAATTACAGATGGAGCAGTTGTTATGAGAGTCAGATTGTACTCACGCTCTAGCCTCTCTTGAATAATCTCCATGTGCAGAAGTCCCAAAAAGCCGCAGCGAAAGCCAAAACCTAATGCCTCTGATGTTTCTGGTTCGAAAAAGAGAGAAGCATCATTAAGTTTGAGCTTATCTAATGCCTCGCGAAGCTCAGGATATTGGTCATTGTCCACTGGATAGATTCCAGCAAAGACCATGGGCTTAGCTGGCCTGTATCCAGGCAATGGCTCTGGTGCAGGGTCGTCGGTATGAGTTATGGTATCGCCTACCAGAGTTGCTACGTCCTTGATTGAGGCTGCGAGATATCCAACCTCTCCTGGTCCAAGCTCTTGAACTTTAACTTGATGAGGACGAAGCACGCCAAGTTCAGTGACCTCAAAGTTTTTCTCGTTGGCCATGAACTTTATTCGATCACCAAGCTTTATGGTGCCATCTTTTATCCTAAAATAGACAATGATGCCTCTGTAACTGTCATAGAAGCTATCAAATACTAATGCCCTCAAAGGACTATTTGCAGTATTGGGTGGCGGCAACATATGACAAACAATTGATTCCAGAACCTGATCGATACCAACATTGTTCTTTGCACTGGTGAGGACTGCATAACTAGAATCAAGCCCTATTACGTCCTCGATTTCTTTTTTTATGCGGTCGGGGTCAGCACTAGGTAAGTCAATCTTGTTGATGACCGGTACAATGTCTAGATTACTTTCCGCGGCAAGATGAACATTTGCTAGTGTCTGTGCTTCAATGCCCTGTGTTGCATCAATAACTAATAGTGCTCCTTCACAGGCTGCTAGACTTCGTGAAACTTCATATCCAAAATCAACATGTCCTGGTGTGTCAATAAGGTTAAGAATGTAAGTCCGCCCATCGGTAGCCTTGTATTCCATGCGAGCTGGCTGAGCTTTGATGGTAATTCCTCTTTCTCGCTCAATGTCCATGGTATCCAGCACCTGCTCTTGCATTGCACGCTTGGGTATGGTGAGTGTATTTTCCAAAAGCCGGTCGGCCAGCGTCGACTTGCCATGGTCAATGTGGGCAATGATGGAGAAGTTGCGAATAAGGGAAGGATCGATAGTCACACCTTTAGCTCATACGATATAGCCAGATTGTTCTGCCTGCAACAAGACAGCACACCAGGCTATCTTATCAAGTTCAAGAGTTCAAGCGGAGGCCCACTATAGGCATCCGATAACTCTAACATGCTAAAATTGACAACCTGCTTGGGCTTTTGAGTTATGAGTCACCCGTTTTTAACTGCTTTAAAGGAACGCCCCTTGCTGGCTGATGGAGCCATGGGGACCTTGCTTTATGCACGGGGTGCATCACCGGAGTGTAGCTTTGAACAGCTCAATTTAACTCGTCAGGACCTAGTTCAGCAGGTGCACATCGATTACATAAATGCAGGCGCTGACGTTATTGAGACAAATTCCTTTTCAGGCAATAGGTTTCGTCTGGCAAACTTTGGACTGGAAGACGAGGTATGGAAACTAAATGTTTGGGCTGCAAAGGTTGCTCGGAATGGTCGAGAGGTCGCAGGTCAAAGTGTATTTGTTGCAGGTTCAGTTGGTCCTACTGGAAGGCTGTTGCCACCATATGGGGACACAAAGCCATCTGATGTTGAGGCAGCATTTACTGAACAGATGGAAGGGCTCCTTGCTGGCGGTGTGGATCTTTTCATGATTGAAACGATGTCCAGCTTAGAGGAGACTTCTATTGCTGTTAGAGCTGCACGCAAAGTCTGCCAGTTGCCGGTGGTGGCACAGCTTAGCTTTTCTATCGAAGGACATACGGCAATGGGTGCCACTCCTGAGGACATGGTGCTTTTGGTGAGTAACCTTGGCGATGATGCGCCTGATGTGATTGGTATCAATTGTGGTGCAGGTCCAGGGCCATTGCTCGACTACTTGCTCAGAATGATCTATGCAGTTGAAGACAAACATCTCTCTGCTGATAGACTTGTGTACTCATGCTTGCCAAATGCTGGTATGCCTAGCTTGATTGATGGGCGTTTTATGTACATGAGTAGACCTGATTACTGTGCTTCCTTTGTTGAACCATATATAAATGCTGGAGCAAGACTAGTTGGTGGTTGTTGTGGTACTACCCCCGAGCATACAAAGGCTATGCGTGTGACGCTCGATAAGTACCTGGAGTCGTCCAGTAGAGTAGTACAGACTTTGAAGTCTGGTCAAGAGATTGCTCATCCTGTGCAGGTATCTGTATGGGACGTTTTATCTGACACACGTACAGGCAATAAAGTGTCCTCGGACATTGACTTAGTCGAAAAGGCACCTGGGAAAAGGACTGCCTCGACGTCAGTGTTGGGCATAGCTCCACATTTAAGTCGAGAACCGGGGACGGGGTTTTTCATTAGTGTTGAACTTGATCCACCAAAGGGTACCATTGCTCGCAAGATTGTCCAGGCGGCTAACAAACTAGCTGCTGTCGGAGTGGATGCCATAAATGTGGGTGATAGTCCCATGGCGCGAGTTAGAATGTCCTCGATGGCCACCTGTCATCTTGTCCGCCAGCAGACTGGCATTGAGACAATTATTCATTTCACAACACGTGATCGAAATTTGATGGGCATACAGGCAGACTTGTTAGGCTGCCAGGCTTTAGGAATTAATACTATTCTTGCGTTAACTGGTGATCCTCCATCGGTGGGTACATATGCTCATGCAACAGCAGTGTATGATGTGGATTCCGTTGGACTTATTAAGATCATCAGCCAACTTAATCAAGGAGTTGATATTGCAGGCAACTCAATTGGGTCTCCTACTGCATTATCGATTGGCTGTGCCCTTAATCCAACTGCTGAAAACCGACAACAGGAAATAGAACGCATTAGAAGAAAAGTTGACTCTGGTGCACACTTTATAATGACACAGCCTATTTACCAGCTTAGAGATCTTACAGATTTTCTGCACCAGTGGGGTGAGTACCCCATTCCTATATTGGTAGGAATAATGCCACTGCATAGCTTTAAGCATGCCGAATATTTGCATAACGAGGTGCCTGGAATAACCATACCTAAACCTATACGTAAAGCTATGGAAAATGCTGGGCAAGAAGGGTCTGCCGTTGGACTTGAGCTAGCAGAGGAACTTCTGGAGGAGGTACGAAACGTAGCTTCTGGAGTTTATCTGGTCCCTTCTTTTGGCCGTTATGATGACATGTGTATCTTAGTTGAGAGAATCAAGAAAAAGTTTGTTGCTTACTAGAGGCAGAATTAGGCTCGAGTAATTTATCCATAGCAGTTCCAGTAGGAGGTGCCATAGATAGGACGTAATACCAGGCAATGAGTGCTTTTGTAGCTAGCAGATCGTCAGTGGGTGTGTATTCTTGATCTACGCCTAACCATTGTACTTTTGCTTTTCGGTTGGATTCACGAAGATGCTTCAGACGTGCTCCTGACA
>JACQVM010000003.1 GCA_016209785.1 Candidatus Melainabacteria bacterium
ACCAGAAGATAAAAAGCCCAGTGTTGAGCAACGTAAACATTGCTTACGAAGGCATTCAAGTAAAAGATGTTTATCCCCGTGAGGTCAAGGACATCTTTGCCGGCTCACAAGTTCTTCTTATCGGTAAGTACAAAGGATCAGGCAAAGCGACAGTTAAACTTACCGGGCAGCTAAACGGAATGCAAAAAGCTTATGCCTTTCCACTTAGTTTTACCCGTGAAGTGTCCAACCACACCTACTTGCCACGGCTTTGGGCTATGCGGCGTATTGGTTATTTAACTGATATTGCCTCTGAAAATGGTGGCACAAAAGAAGTAATCGATGAAATTATTGCCCTTTCCAAAACATACGGCATTATTTCAGCATACACATCATTTTTAGTGACTGACCCTAGCGAGAATCAAAGAGTAGCAACAGGGGCATCTTCATTTTCCCCCAATGTAAGGCTCAGTCGTGCTGCACAACCAACAACCAGTCTGCGTCCATTGCCCTCTCCCGTTCCGTCCCCGACGCCCATGGACAGAGCCGGTTCGGCAAGAGGATCTTATGAAAGATTTGATGCCGGTATAGGGATTCAGGCTAAGGAGGCTGTTGTAGGATATGGAGGAGCACCGGCAGCAAATTCAAACCCAGTGATCATGTACAGACGTGCTGGAGGAGCACCCTCTCAAGGACTGCCTGTGGTTGCCTACAAAGGCAAGACTGCTGTGGAACGTTCCAAGATTGTCCATGATTATAAGTGGGGCACACTAGTAGCTGCCAGAGAAGAAGATAAGGATCAAACCATCAAGACAATAGAAGAGAAAACCTTCTACTTAATAGATGGCTTTTGGACAGACAGTACTTATCAGGAAGGACAGTCCCCAAAACCAGAGACTATCTACTTTGGCTCTCCCCGTTACTTTGAGCTAGTGCGCACAACAGGCGGTATTTCTAAATACCTAGCCATAGGCAAACAAATTGTCCTAATCTTCCGCGGGCATGCTTATAAGATAGTAAACACATCTAGCACCACTAGCTAGTAGACTTTCCTCCCCCAGCCCAAGTTGCCGATCTTTTTAGAAAAGATCGGCAACTCATTTATCGCCTAGCTGACTTATCACCTGACTGATCAACAATCTTAAAAGCCTGATAACCCTGAAATTTAAGAAAAGACTTTATTGTTTCCAGGCTGACCAACGTTTGGTCATAAACAATTACTGCCTGAGAAGAAGGCAGTGCCTGATAGTAGAAAACATTATCTCCAAGATACTCTACTTTAGCCTTTACTATACCTTTCATACCCTTGAGCTTTTTCTCAAGTTCCATAAGACAGGATATACATGAAGAACCAGCCAGACGCATTTGTACCTTATGCCATTGCGGCAACATGACGCCTAACTGCTGGTCACTGACCTTGCTTGACGAAGTCTTTCTGAACTCAGAAGCTTTCCTCTCTGGCAAGCTACCATCTGTCAGGCTCTCGCCTAGAGCCGGAATTGCTTGCCTTATGATTAGACAAGTTAAGGTTAGTAAGGACAATACCAACAAGTTTCGCAAACCTGGTCACCACTAGTAAGACTACACAATGGCTCTCCTGACCTAAGTTTAACTCGAAGCCTTCTTTGGTGCTGCAGCAGAGCTGCTCGCTCCACACACCAAGAATTAATTTCTGCTTATGCGTATGGTTGGCTGCTGTCATAGTTTTTGCCAAGCAATTTCTTAAGCTACAAAAAATGCTGGATTGCTATCATTGACTGTCAGTTTCTTGTTGCCCACCTCTCATGTCAACTATTCTTGCAGCAAACAATTCATTTCTTGAGACTCTCACTGGCCCAGCCCAGCTCAAGCACCTACAGCTTAATGAATTAACACAGTTGTCCGAGGAGATCCGCAAAGAAATTATCAACAATGTATCTAGAACAGGCGGACACCTTGCTTCCAATCTAGGCATTGTCGAAATTACTCTTGGGTTGCACTATGTTTTTAACAGTCCTAAGGACAAAATTCTCTGGGATGTAGGACACCAAGCTTACGCACACAAAATGTTGACTGGCAGACGGGAAAGTTTTGCCACCTTACGCCAGTATAAGGGGCTGAGCGGCTTCATTAATCCAACTGAAAGTGAACATGATGCTTTTCATGCTGGGCACAGCTCAACGGCACTCTCGCTAGCTGTCGGCATGGCTCTTGCCCGGGACCACTTAGCCCAAGACCACAAGGTTGTAGCAGTAATAGGAGACGGCGGCTTAACTGGCGGCATGGCACTGGAGGCCATTAACCACCTGGGACACATCCAGACCAACGTGCTAATTGTTCTTAACGACAATGAAATGTCCATCAGCCAGAACGTTGGTGGCTTTTCACAATACATGAAGCGTATCAAGGAAACGTTCTTTTACAAGGACATCAAGCAAACCTTGGATCAAATTGAGAATCAACTAGATGCATTCAACTTGAGACCAGGACTATGGGAGTTAATAAGCTCAGTCAAAACACAAGCAAAAGCACGATTTGATACCCCCGGCATAGTTTTTGAAAAGTTAGGTATCAACTACACAGGACCAATAGATGGACACGACATTGCTGCCATTGTCCATGCGCTAAGGCAATTGCAGGGCAGACAAAAACCCCAAATTCTTCATCTAATTACACAAAAGGGCAAGGGATATGCACCTGCCGAACAGGATGCTATTAAGTACCATGGCGTCCCGGCTTTTTGTCTGGAAAAAATTGAGCCTGTTGAAGCACTCAAACCAAAAGCCAAGACCTACTCAGAAGTCTTTGCTGAGGCTGCCATTGAGATTGGTAAATTAGAACCACTTTTAGTGGCAATTACACCAGCCACAGCAGAAGGTAGCGCCATGGTTAAATTTGGGCAAACTTTCCCCGATAGATTTTTTGATGTGGGTATTTGCGAACAACATGCAGTTACAATGGCTGCAGGACTGGCCAAAGCAGGTCTAGTCCCCATAGTATCTATTTATTCAACATTTCTGCAAAGGGCTATGGACCAGGTAATTCATGATGTGGCCATTCCCAATTTGCCAGTCATCTTTGGAGTTGATCGTGGTGGACTGGTGGAAGATGGAGAGACGCATCAGGGGGTATTCGACATTGCTCATTTGCGTTGCATTCCTAACTTCACGGTCCTGGCTCCCAAGGATGCAACAGAGTTGCGCAATATGGTTTACACAGCGGTAAGATATCAAAGGGGACCAGTAGCCATCAGGTTCCCTCGCGACAAGGCCGTTGATGGAAATCATGGTCATCCATTAGAGCTCATTGATTGCACAAAGTGGGAAACAATCCATCATGGCAACCACATCATTATCCTAGCCTACGGAGCCATGGTAGATATTGCCAAACAGACTTGTTCTTTGCTGCAGGCAAAGAACATTAATCCCACTATAATTAATGCCAGAAGTTGTAAGCCACTTGATGTGGTGCTTCTACGAGAGCTTCTCAACACTGCAACCAACCAGATAGTTACTCTCGAGGAAGGCTGTATGACGGGTGGCTTTGGTAGCGCAGTCCTGGAGTTTGCTGCCCAAGAAAGGCTAAATCACCTCCAACACAAGCAGGCTACAATTACCTTAATTGGTGTGCCTGACCGTTTCATCGAACATGGCTCCCGCAAAATCTTGTTGGATATCAATGGTCTAAGCCCAAATGATATTGCCAACTTCATATTACACTTGAGTACTCAAGCATAAAACATACTCCAATTGCTTTTAGATTTCCCTCCGTCCTTCCAGTGCTTTGGAAAGGGTAATGTCATCTGCGTACTCTAAATCACTTCCTACTGGCAGACCAAAAGCAATACGGCTGACCTTACCACCCAAAGGCTTAAGGAGATTACTGAGATATAGAACAGTTGTGTCACCTTCCACAGTCGGATTTATGGCCAGGATAACTTCTACAATATTTCCAGACCCGACTCTGTTGACCAACTCCTTAACTGTTAGCTCATTAGGACCTTTTCCTTCCAGCGGAGAAATAAGTCCTGTCAAAACATGATATGTTCCCTTATATTCCTGCGTCCTTTCCAATGCTATGACATCTTTTGCTTCTGCCACTACGCAAATGGTGTGTTTGTCGCGCCGCTCATTTGTACAG
>JACQVM010000010.1 GCA_016209785.1 Candidatus Melainabacteria bacterium
CCTTGAGTACCTTTAGAGCCCTTCTTAGCACCTTCAAGTGTTACAGAAGATGCAGTTTTGCCTTGCCGTTGTGCTGTTGTGCCGAACAATTCAGCTTGAGTGGCATAAATTATCTGAGGCTTAAACGTTGGATTTACTATTCTCGGTACATCCGGTTCGCCTCCGAGAGCCCCACGTGGCCGAGGTCGTGCTGCCGGCACTGCTGGACTATCTTCGGTAGGTGCTTGCTCTCCCGCCTTTAGGTAGACATGCTTTTCAAGAGGAGACCAGTCTTGGACAGACAAGGCCCGCCTTTTTTCTTTGTGCTCGACGTAAGCTATTGTTGTTGTAGGCAACCTAGGTGTACTTTGATTAGCTGGCTCGTGGAAGGCGTGCACGACCGGTGACAAAATAGGCTCGCCATATCCAGCACGACCCATTACCTGACTAGATGCGCCCTGGGGTAACTGAGACGAGCTCCCCTGTGAGCTCCTGTCATCAACCCTGGAATCGCGGGCATCTGAGTCCCTGCCAGCCCCGTCAAACTGTCCCCTGAGACTTGTGCGCTCAGGTTGTGTGCTTGGTGTTTTGTCCTGTCCTCGTGGTGTGGATTGTGCTGTCCTGGAAACATCAGCCGTGCTCCTTGCCTCTAACGAAGCACTGGTGGCTAATCCAGCCTTCTCAAGACGTGATTGTCCAGTAGGTGTAGAAACTGGCTCTTGGCGTGTGCCACCATCCCTTGGCTGGGACGCTGTTGGGCTTGATTCTCTTGCCAAGCGAACAACGCGGTCAACAACTCTGTCAGACAAAAGATACATATCGCGACCAATGACTGCACCTCCAACTAGCATCATTGCCCGAGCGCCGACCGTACTATTTGAAACAAGTCCTCTTATTCCTAGACCATTGACAAAAAACGCATCCCAGGCACGGTCAGTCATTACATCAAGACGATGCAAGCCAGCCTTAAACCAGCCATGACCTGGGTTAGCAACATCAACTAGTCCGTCTGCCCGAGTAGACAGTGGAACCCTTGTAAGTCCATCTCCAGTAGCAGGAAGCTCAACACGTCCCTCTAGTCTGCTTAAATGACTGCTAGCTAACCTGCTCTCAGCTTGGGCAGTTCGTTCGACCTGCCATGCATTGCTGGTCGCTACCTCATACCGTGTAAGTGCTGCGTCAGAAATTGCTAACTGTTCAGCACGGCCAACTGTCATGGGGCTAGTTCCAACTGCTAAATTGTATGCCTCGACATTTGAACGTACGGCACTTAAGGCCACAGCCTGATCACCAGCACCCCTTGCAACACGGGCCTCTTGAAGAGCCTCTTCCACTTGTCTTGCCTTTTGCTCAACAGCTAGAGCTTCTTGGCTTTTTGCACCAGCAGCTACTTCACGTGACATTTGAAGCTGACGAGCAATGGCTAGCTCCTCTGCCTCGCGTGCCACTGTATACCTGGAGAACCTATTGCCTGTGGCAGCTAGAGTCTCGGCAGCCGTTACATCTCGGACAGCCGTTCGCACTCCAAAAAGACTACCCTCAGCAAGCTTAAATTCTGCAGCTCTCGCCACCAGTGCAGGCTGTGTTTCAATAATCCTGTTGTAAGCCTGTACATTTTCATACAACCGCGACAGTGCCTGCTCTCGAGTGGCCATATCTCGTGCAAGTCTAGCTTCTACTAAGCTGTCAGTAACTTTCCTTGCTTGTTGCTCTACAACTAATTCTGCGTTCGTCCCTCTTGCAGCTTCCTTCCCACGCTGAAGGTCGTTAAGCAATGCGTCAGTTCTAAAACCAAGATTAGCAGTAGCAAATTCTAAATTAGCCAGTAACTTAGCCTGCTGAGCTTCTCGTGCAGCCATCTTCAATTCTAAAAGTGTTGCATCAGCAATTTCCAGCTCTGTTGCTCTCGCGGCAGTTAAGGGGTTGGTTCTAATAAACCTGTTGTAATCACTGACAGCACTGCCTAAATCAGCAATAGCCTGCTCTTGCACAACTGCTGTATCAGCCAACTTAACTTTGGCCAGTCCGCGCTCAACTTCTAAGGCCTTCTGCTCCACTGAAACAGCATTGCTGCCACCAGAGACAGAAGCACACGCCCTAGCATCATCAAGCTTAGACGTGAGCACATTGCCACGGCCTTCCAATTTGACAAATGCTACCTCAGCCTCGGCTAGCTTGGAGCCACCTCCAGCCAACTTAGCTGGACTAGCCAACTCACTGGTCCTACCTAAGGTTGCTTCAAATCTTTCTAAAGCTTGTGTTGTAATCTTAAGCTCAGAGGCACGGCCAACAGTTTGAGGACACACTTCCAAGGCTAGGTTGTAACGAGTTGCAGAATCTCTCAGAGTCCGCATAGCAACTTGCCTGGCAGCTGTACTTTCAGCCGTGCGGACACCAATGACTGCTTCTTCAACTGCCCTGGCCTCGCTGGCTAATACCCGGGCTTCTCGCGACACAGATACAACGCCACCTGCATCACTTAGTATTACTACCTCACGAGTTAATTTGACAGGCTGTGTAACGGCCCGGCTAGCAACTTGAAGCTCATCCAGCACGTTATGTACACCGTTAAGTCTAACTAAAGGGTTGGCTTGCCCTAGCTCACCTGCCCTCATGGAAGAACCTAGTACCATCTCGCCCTCTGCAGCTTGCCTACCGGCCCGGCCAAACATTGTCACTTGATCAGTTGCGCTTCCGGCACCTGTAACTTCTCGAGCTGCACGCATACTCTGCAGTCCGTCAACTGTAGTTTCTAGGCTGCGGGTTGTACCTGAATGTCCACGCCCCCTTCTAAATAGCCCTTCTATCCTATTCCAAAAGCCACCGCCAACGTCAGCAGCCAGTCCCCCTGGCTGAACAACCCTTCTTAGAAAACCAAATTCTCCACTGAGCGCCCCAGTCCCAGGCATTAGGCGTCCTGGACCGAGCTTACCAACGACTCCAGTTTCTCCTGCCAAGCCTGCTTGACGACCTAAAGTCACATCACGGCTTAAAAGAGTAGACTCTCGCACTACACGGCTGCTGCCTAAGACTTCTTCTGTCTTACCTAAACGGCCAAAACCTTTACGCACAAGGTTAGTCCCAATCCCAAATGTTGCTGCAAAGGCCAGCCCCTCACCTAACATCTCACCTTTGCGTGCCGACGAACCTTTTGAATAGTCGCTAGAAATCTGCTTTCTCAGTGCCGACAAGGTATCTATAGGACTACTGACTATATGGCTAAAGGCTGTGCCTAGCTCAGAGCCGGACTTGGCAATGGAGGATAAGAAACTAATTCCAGTAGATGTATGAGGACTGCCACTTAAGGCAGCTTGCCGTATGCTTGCATCATCTGTATTTACTAAAAGATTTTTGGTGTCACGAACTAAGTTATATAAGCCTTTACCAAAGCCAGTAACTACCCCACTTGCAAAAGGCAATACACCTTCCTCTTCTGCCTTTTTCTCTTCAGGTTTTGGAGCTTTCTCTGGTGGTGTTGTTTCTAAAGCAGCCCCGGAAAGACTTGATGTGGTAGGTGCGGACTTGGGTGTAGTTCCACCACTTCCACCCTTGTGTTCGCTAATTTCTTGCTTAGGAGGAGCTGCTTTAGGGGTTAGGTCCAGCAGATTGAGGGTACCTGAAGCTTCCCCTTCTTTACCAAGAGAAGCTAAGGCCTTTTCGGTCTCCTCCTTTAGTTCTTGCAAACTTTTTTTTGGCAACTCAGTCATCGGAAGTTCTGAAACCCTATGCTGGATGGACTTCTTGAGTTACGTTACAACTCCACATTCCCGGATATTTGCGCCGGTATACACTCTTATATC
>JACQVM010000092.1 GCA_016209785.1 Candidatus Melainabacteria bacterium
GCAAGGGGCACATTAGCTAAGCCACTCAAAAATGGAACAAATGGTACACTTGTGCGGAACCTGACTGTCAGCGCATCAACTTTCTCAATGGATGGAAACTTACCGTAGACAGACAGTGTGTCACGTAAGCTTGAGTTGCCATAACCTTTTGCTACGATGGTGCCAAAAGTAAAGACAACATCATCGGCGGTAATTGGCCTTCCATCAGACCAGGTCAATCCCTTACGTAAGGTAATTGTATACTCGCGTTTGTCATGGCTTATTGTAATTGCACGTGCCAAACGTGGGTATGGTGCACCTGTCCAAGCATCTGTATCAATAAGGCGCTCAAACATAAGAAGCCCCAGTCCGCTGCTTTCAACATCTGTTGCGGCCCAGTAGTTGAAGGTCTTTGGTCCGCCACCAAATGTAGAGACTCTCAATGTGCCGCCATAAATGCCTGACTGTCCGCGCGCCTGCCAATATTCAACAGTCTGCCCATTTTGCGTTAACTTTTCTACAAGCTTAAAGGCACCAGGGTTTGGGAAGCTGGCGACAGAAGAATTGGGTCCAGTGTGAGCTGTGAGTGTGCTATCGTGGCCAAATGTGGTGGACCCAGCAGAGTGTGGTGGCAGAGGGGCGAGCCTGGTTGTGTTTTCTGAAGCACAGCCAGCAAGAAGAACCATAAAGACGAGGCAAGGAGCCAAAATCTTTGTCACTTCTTATACAGCTCCTCCATGTTATGTAAGCCCATGGCTGACTGCGAAAGCTGGGTGGGCTGGTAGTTGCCTAAGGTATTGCGTGCAGCAACAAGTACAGTAGGACTAACCAGAAAAACAAATGGTGCTTCATCGAAGATAATTTGTTGATACTCGTTATAGAGCTGCTTTCGTTTTGATTTGTCCAGACTCTGGGCTCCTACGTTAAAAATTTCATCTAAACGAGTCTCCCATGGTCGCGCATCAGAAACTTTGATGATGCCGCTCTCGTCAGGAAGGCGCTGATCAAAGACATGCAGACGTCCGTCGCTTTTGTATACGTTTGCACCATCATTAGGCTCTAAGGGATCGCCGGGGCTTAAGGCCATCAAGCAGGCTTGCCAATCAAGCGAATGATCAATTTTGTCAGAAAGAATATTGAAGTTGAGCATTTGAAAATTGACTTTGATGCCTAATCTCTTTAAGTCTTCCACAATCATATTTCCTATGGCTTCATAAAATGTCCCTCCTGATGCTGCAAGCATATCGAACTCAACTTTGTTATTGTTCTTGTCGTAGAGAAATCCGTCTGGCTTTTTCTGAAAGCCAGACTTTTCCAGAAGAGTCATAGCATAATTAGTGTCTGCCGGGAAACCTTTGAGAGATTGATTCCAATATGGGCTGGAAGGTGGCTCCGACGTATACAAAGGAAAGCCAATACCCTTAAAATAATTTGCCACCATGTTGTCCCGGTTGATGGTGTGATTGATTGCTTGGCGGAAGTTGACATCGTTGAACCATAACGACTTCACAGGGTCTACATAAGGCTTGCTAGTTTTAGGATTTGTGCGCTGATTCATATTAAACATTAAGAAAGTGGTGCCAATGCTTTGACCTAAGTTGTATAGTTTAAAATTGTCGTTTTCCTGCTGGGATAAGAGTTCTGCCGCATCACGGTTGCGTACTATAGTCAAATCAATTTCCTTTGCCTTAAACTTCAATAGGTTGGTGTTGACATCAGGAACAATTTGATAGACCAGTTTGGCAAGATAGGGCAAGCGTTTGTTGAGTTTGTTCACCATGTAATAGTTTTTGGTTGCTACCAGTTCTACACGCTGAGACGGTACATAACGTGAGAGCACAAATGGTCCGCTGGTGACTAAACTTTTAGGGTCAGTGTTAGCAGACCAAAGTTGTTGGAATGCCTCACGCCCATTCTTGGTTTTTATGATAGGTTCGACTATGTGCTGTGGTGCAATTGGCATGCTTAACAAGCGTGCAAATGGTGCAAACGGTTTTGGTGTAACAAACTTGTTGGTTAGCTCATCTACAACAACAACCGTGGGCGACTTGCCATCGATAGTGGTGACGTCACGCAAGGATGAATTACCATAACCCTCTTTAATAATTATGTTCCAAGTAAATGCTACATCGTCGGCAGTAATTGGCTTGCCGTCTGACCACTTAAGACCTTTGCGCAGTTGCGTTGTATAAGTAAGCTCGTCAGGGCTGATTGTAAGCTCGGAAGCCATATCTGGAATGACATCGCCGGTGTAAGGGTCGACGCCCACCAGTCCAGCAAACATAAGAGATCCAAGTTCTCTCGATTGAGTGTCTGAGGCAGTCCATGGGTTGAACACCTTAGGATCAGATCCAACCATGGAGCGAACAAGTGTGTTGCCAAACTGTCCTGGCTCGAAGCGCCCCTGCTTCATTTCTACACCATCAACTACAACGGTCTTATAAGGACCCGGGTAGACTGGATTTACAGAGGGCAAGGCGCTGGTGCTGCCCTGGTCAAATGATTTAGTACTGGTATTTGCACTGGACTGGGGTGGGTTTGTAGGCTCGATACCTGGTTGTTGGGTACATCCTGATAGCACCACAAGCGATATCAGGCACAGTGTTATTGGTTTTCTCAGTTTATACATGGACAACCTCAATTGCTTTCGTCCATTTTAAGGGAAGCATCCAGAGCCGCCTTGACAGTTTTGGTGAGCTTATATCCTTCTGGATTGTCCTATTGACATCCACATCAATGGTCAACATAATCCAGTTGCTGTGCTCAGTTCAGAAACCACCAATGCTAAGCAGCAGTAGCTGTTGAATATTAACTAAATTTACTAAAGAGCTGCTCTTTTACTGTTGCATCTAGACTATTGCTAAGGAAGGTGGCTTGTCAGTTAATTTAGCTAAAGGACATTATTTTTTATGCTACAAGTTGTACCAAGATTTTTACTTATCCTGCTGTTTGTATCTTTGTTTGTTGTGCCGCAAGTTTTAGCTCATCATGAGATTGGGCAACAAGGGTTGCCGGTGCCTCCTTTCGCAACCAATTCACTGCTTGGTCCAGTCGTGCAGTTTACTGCTGATGACGGAAAGTCATCAAGTGGCACTCACAAGCTCAACATCTCTAGCTTTCTCAGGCTGCCTATTGCAACGGATGTGAGTCAAATAGTGAGACCAGGTGTTCCGTCGGAGAGCCAGTTGGTTTATTTGGAGCCTCATCCAGGCACGTTTATCTTTGCTACGAACTCGTGTGATGCGATAGGTGACAAATTCAATTCATATGCGCTTCGGGCATTGCGAGGCAGCTTGTATTCGGTAGCCGGTGAGCGGAGGATAGATCTTGCCCGTGGACGAATGCTAGTTGCTAGTGGAGCTGAGTCCGTCGATATACATGCTGGTGCTGCGAACATTACTCTTCAATCTGGAGCCGTGGCCATTGTCGAGACTGCTGCAAATGGACTAACAAGGGTCTACTCTCTTATGGCAGGACAACATGAAGGTGCTGCAGTTATGGTTAGCTTCTCTAGCAAGCTGCCAGCAAGAGAATTTATTGGCCTTATGTTTGGGCAGGAAGCTGTGATAGCTAACCACGAACTGTCTGAAGAGGAATGTGTTCCAACAGATGGCATAGAACGCCATGCAGTTGAGGAGAAAATTGCCAGCTCTGCCTTGCGTAATGCTCGTTTGTTTGAGTACTCACTTGCTCAGATGGCAGAGTATGATGAGCTCATCAATTGCCATCAAGCACATAGGCTAAAAGGTGCCAGACTTGCAAAATACCTGCAAACGATATATGAAGATGTCTTAGCTTATGCATCATTGCAAGAAGGCTTTGGTGCAAAAGCCTCTAAGCTGGTACAACGAGATACACGCACAACGGTAGGTGCTGAAGGTGCAGCCGCAGCAGTATCTGCCAGGCTTGAGGATGCTGACAGTGCTAAGTACTTTAACCTTGTAGCTGAAAAGGGACGCTTGATAGCGGTGCGGAATGACTCTCGATACAAGGTGAAGGAGCCTCGAGCTGTGAGGTTGGAGAAGGGTACTTTCTTGGTGGCAAGCAAACAACCCCTTAAGCTGTATGTGCAAGACAAGCAAGTTGTAATCTCCAAAGGGGCTGTTGGTTTGGTGCAAGCAAATGCTACAGGTCTCAAGGTAATGAACCTTGGGGATTTCCGAAAAAATTCATTGCAGCTTGTATCAGGCAAGCATGTTATAGATCTTCGTCCAGGGCAGGAATTGGTTTGTACGGACAGTCCTCCGACGCTTTCTGATGTGTTTGACATCCACCAGCTTGGACACCGAGGCATAAGCAGCAGGTATGTCCCTGAATTGGGTTGGATTACTTCAAGTGAGGTCTCGATAAAGGACGTGCTTACGCATCACCCGCTGGTTGCTGCAATGCGGATAGCCGGCAAGCATCCAACAGAGAAGAAGGTGGTAGCGCATATGGTGAAAACTGCTGCAATCATCAATCTTGTTCACCCATCCGAGAGGATCTTCCAGCAAGGTCAGCCTGAGGATGAAACAGGCAGCTCTATGCGCGTTGCAGCAAGGTGCAATAGCTGTTTGCGCTGACGGACCGACGGAGGTTGAGCAACGACATACAGTGAGGCGAGGGCTGCGGTTAGCCGATTTGACAAGATCCGCTCCGCAGGCACAAGCCTACTTCGCTTCTCGCCGAGCGTATTTGCGCGCGGAGGAGGCGAGGGACGAAGCCAACGGAGCGCTTATTTATTGAATAACTCTGGTGCAAACGCTTCTACGGACTGCGTGGTGATGGCACCGCCAAAATTTGGTAGCTCACCGCCTCGTGCGGAAAGTGCTCGAACAGCAACTATGCCGATGACCTTGCCACGCTGACTAACCACAGGTCCACCGCTGTTACCTGTGGTAATGGGCGCGTCGACTTGAAGAATGCGTGGTGCTACCCGGCTCACCCGTCCCGTATTGAAGGTTGGTGCGTAATATTTTGAGGAATCAAGATCAATTTGATCTGAGGCAGCCGGGTAGCCGATGACTTGGACTTCTTGACCTTCAGCAGGAGCAATATGATCAAACTCCAGAGGTATGAGATTGGCTATTCGAGCAGTCAATATGGCTAAATCTGGCTCACCTTCCAGTCGAGCGACCCTATAAAGTTGAGCCTCCGTGGCAGGTTGGGTCACAGGACCTGGTGCATGAAGAAAATAAGCTACTTGTGGCTTTAAACCAGCTTGGGCTAAATACTTTTGAAAAAGAATACGCAAAGGATCTGCTTTTACTGACAGATATGTCTCATAGGTGTCCCATATGGCATCGACTGTTGTTTGATATAGCGTACGCTCAGTTGGACTCATGTCTTTCCTTGTTGCTAGATTGACAATGCTCATCAGTTCGTGGCAGCGTCTGCTGGTGTCTCTCTCACTAGAGGTCTGCTCAGCATAAAGCCTGATGGCAGCAAAAAATCTCTCGCACTCTTTAATAAGTTCGTCAGCACTGTCTACCACATGCCTATTGGTTAAAAAGTACGACTTATCGTTGCGTTGAACTCTTATAGGAAACGAAGTGCCAAACCCAACTACACGATAACCTTTGTCCTCAGTTGTGGTGCTGTAGACAGGATAGTGATACTTGGGTGACAGGTCAGCCAGGGATGCCCACAGCCCACCATTGAGCGGCAGCTTCAAACCAACGTTTAGCTGAAATACCATGCCCTTAAGTCTTTTGTCTAGTTTTTCCCAGGTCTCTGTTGCCAGGCTCGAAGGTGTGGTCCACACAGCTTGTATGTAAGCTGCAAGCAGCAACGCCACACACAAACTAGAGGTTAGTCTCAATGATCTTGTGATCAAGATTACCTGCCTAAATCCATTTCAATTTCAAAGGTCCTGTTCCATGGAAAACTTAGCTTTACACCATTGGGCTGGTAGTACAGTACGTTAGCTATTGTGTTCAGGTATGGCTCCATCAATTGCGTAAGAACTTGAGATGTTACAGGATGGCTGAGCGATGAACGTACCTGCGATTGGTATGCCCAGTCATCGGCAAATCTGGTAAACAGGCATTGTTTGAAGGAATGGTTATCTATGTAGCCAGCCTTGTTTTCAGCAAACCACTTAGCTGTGGCCAAGGACAGTGCAGAGCCAATGGTGTTGCCGGTTGTGTTCCAGCCAGAGTAACCCCAGAGCTTAGCAACAAGCTCTTTGTGATTGAAAAGCTCCTGCAGCAGCATGGGATCTGATCCATTGGCATAAGCAACGTCGCAAAGAATGATTGGTGTGTCTATAGATTTAAGAAGTTGGATGGTCTGACTTACAGAGTCTTTGGTATCCATGCTACTGAGATTAGGTTCACCAGGCAATGAGATATGATCTCCCTGCAGTTTTTTGGAGCCATGAACTATGACTACAAAATCAACAGGCTCGGACTTATCTTGGGCAAGCTTAATTCCACAAGCAGCCAGTTGGGAATATGCGGTGTCGCCAATCTTTTGTCCTTCGTAACGACTAGGCAAGCCAGATACACATTGAGGGCTAAACTCAATGCGTGCAATAGGTGCTCTAC
>JACQVM010000093.1 GCA_016209785.1 Candidatus Melainabacteria bacterium
CCTGAGCCTGTTTCAATTTCTTGTACTATAGCCTTTGCTGCAGCTACTGGCGAGCCAATTTGGGGAGGTGGCTGAGTAAAGGGACGGCCAATTACTAAATAGTCAGCACCTGCGATGATGGCCTCAGAGGGTGTCATGGTGCGTTTTTGATCTCCTTGAGCTGCCCAGGAAGGTCTGACTCCTGGGACAACAGTGACAAACTCTTGTCCGCAAATGTTTTTGATAGATGCAACTTCATGCGGTGAGCAAACCACGCCGTCCAATCCAGCAGCCTTTGCTAAGGTAGCTAGATGAACCGCGTGCGATGCGAGGTCACCAGTTACCCTTATCTCTTCATTGAGCATACGTTGATCAATGCTGGTAAGCACAGTAACGCCAATAACAAGTGATTGGCGATTTGCTCCAACTGCCGCAGAGGCTGCTTGCATCATTTTAAAGCCGCCGTCACAGTGTACATTGAACATTAGCACACCTTGCCCGTTGGCTGCTGCCGATGCGCCTGCCACTGTGTTTGGTATGTCCTTGAACTTCAGATCAAGAAAAACCTGTCCCCCAGCCTGGCTTATTTTATCCACCACTTGAGGAGTGCCGCAGTTTGTACACAACTCCAGTCCTACCTTAAATCCACCTACATGATCTTTAAGCTTGTGTACTAGCTCCAAGGCCTTGTCAATGGTTGTTACATCCAAAGCAACAAGGATTTTGTCTTTTGCTGTTTTCTTACCTGCATGTTGTGTATCCAAGGAAGTTTCTCCGGACTGTCAAACCAAAAGTTCAAGGCAAGTGTTCAACAAATGACTATACTGTAAAGGACGAAGCCGACGGAGTGCTTAAAAAATCATTTGTCCAGAGACAATGACATGCTTAATGTCAAGTGTATCTTTGTCCCAAACGACAACATCAGCTTGTTTGCCTGCTGCGAGAAGACCCAATCTGTCAGTTAGTCCAAGGACAGAGCATGGATTCAAGGATGCCATGCGTATAGCGTCGGCAAATCTCACAATGTCCCATTTGACTAGGTTTTGAACGGCTTGGTTTAAGGTAATGGATGAACCTACAAGACCACCTTGACTGGTTCCAATGTAAGCGCGATCGCTTACCAGAACAACATTAGCTATGCCTTTGTGCCTAATAAGCAAATTAAGCATTGACGGGTCTACGTGAAGACCATCAGCAATGATTGAGCACGTGACCCGATTGTCCTCAAGCGCTGCTCCAATGGCCCCAGGAAATCTATGATTAAGCGGGGGCAAGGCATTAAAGGTATGGGTCACCAGGCTTACCCCTTGCCTAAAGGCACTTTTTGCTTCCTCAAAGCTAGCGTTGGAATGTCCTAGCGCTACAACAACATTTTGAGCCAACAAAAACTTTATGACTTCCCCGCTTGGGTCTAGTTCTGGCGCTACAGTGACAAGAACTACCTCATCGCTCAGGAGTTCCTTCATTAAACTAATTGATAAGGGCTGCAGGTGCTTGACTGGGTGAACGCCAGGCTTATCTGGAGACAGGCAAGGTCCTTCCAGGTGAATACCTGGCATGTTAGCTGTCAATTGTTCTTCTGGGGTTATGGACAAAGCACTTTTAAGGAATGCCAAGTTTTTCTTTAAATGGTCAATCTCATCTGTAATAAGGGTAGGCAAAAAACCAGTTACCCCTACCCGGGCGAGTTCTTGGGCAAGTGCTTTTAATTCTAGAAGTTTAGGGTCTGCCCAAAGGTTGCAGTTGGGACCACCGTTAACCTGGAGATCAAACAGACCTGGTGTTACCCAGCAGTTGTGCACATCAAGCCGCTTGTAGTAAGAGAGGTTATCTGGCGGATTATCTTGGAGTGCAACTATAGTGGTGTCTTGGAGCCAAAGGTTAGTAAACCTTTCCTCAAGCGGCGTTACCAGATTGCCGCCTTCTAGCATCAATGTTGTCATGGACTAAAGAACCTACAATCAGGGTACAAAACCTGTACTGGATTGGATGTATATCTCCTTGGGAATATTATTGGTTGGGTAAGAGCACAACAAGGCCTTTAAGCCAATGGTAGAAACAAATCCTATTATTAATCCGGTTACAGGCCGGCAGTGGGATGTTAATTCGTTAATCGAGAAGCTCCTGGAGCTTCAGGATTCTCTTTTGCAGGTGCAAGAGAGAAATATAATGCTAACAGCACAGGCACGTGAGTTGGAACGAATTGCCCGGGATGCTGAGGATTTAAAGGAAGAACTGACGCATCAGGGCACGCTGTTGGCTGACAAATCCAGGGAAAACAAGCACCTCCACCAAGAACTTTCACGGATGGCCAGTGTACTTGGCTCCAAGATGCAAGAAGCGGAGGATTTGAAATCAGCTATTGTTGAGATACAGCATCAACTTAAGACTTGTCAGTCAGAAAGAGATTTGCTAGCTGTAATGCTTACTGAGGCAGAAAATGCTGCCCGACAGGTACGCCAGCAGTCCGACAGCTCAGGACATGCGCCAGTTTATCCGCCGGCCAAGGAGTCTGGACCCCAGACAAGCTGGTTAAATCGTTTGAAAGGCCGTCAATCGTAAAAAAGATCTTTTAGAGGGCAAGCATTGCCGCAATGGTTCCCACTGTTTTAATCAGCGATACGATAGTTTCTGGATGGCGGACAGCCCAGTCAAATATGCCGCCTATGGTGGAGGAAAGCTGTCCAAAAAAGTCCTGGCCATCCCCGTTGCCAAGGTTTCCGGTATAGTCAAACGCTGGTGTTGCTTGGAAACTTTCCCAGAGTTGGGGAGCCGCAGGTGTGAAATCGGCAAGGTAGTTAGGATTGAAAAAACCATCAAGCCCAGTAGCTAATGGCAATGCCTGTGGTGTACGTAAAAAGTCATGGCGAGCAGCTAAGGATGTCTGCCTTATGCCAGACTTTAAAAACTGATAGGGGTTTGGGGGGCTCTCGCGGAGCTGGCGCATAAAGCTGTACTGGTTCATAGAGCTGTCCTGGCGCATAAAGTTGTGCTGGAGGGTTCCTAGAGGATTGAAGTATTGGCGGTGAGAAGCACCTGATTCGCTTTGAGTTGATTGCAAGACAGCATCAGTTGTACCCAGTATGAGTACAGGCAGTAAATCTTCTGCTTTGCCTTTCATCATGTTTGGTTGCGATAGTATTTCATCTGCAATGGTCAAAAGGTTGAGCCTATTATGTTCGTATGATGTGTTGGTAATGAGCTTCTCTGGTGTTCTGGAAACTTCGCTGTGCATGGAATATCTGTGCCTCTAGCAGGAAAACATTAGTACTACCAGAGACCGGCGTTAAATTAGGGAGATTTCTGCATTGGCTCTGAGCTGTTGGTTGGAGAATCATTGCTTGCTTGAGGTGACTGAGAAGGGCTGCCTGTGTTAGGAGTTGCAGAAGACTCTGGTGCCTTGTCGGCAAAAAGACTATTGAGAACAGCCGAAATGCCACTTAGGTCAACAGTAACTTTCCTGCGTCCAAGTTTGTCTTTCTTGGAAATTATCTTGTCGCCAAAAATGGACGTAGCCTCAAGGTCTGAACTGCCAAACCAGCCTTCTTTTCTTTGAAGGGTATTTCCTAAAACATTTACTTGAGTTTCTTTTGTGCCGAAGGAGCTGGTCTTTTGTTCAAAATTATCGCCAAGCCGATCTTTGACCACTGTCTTTTTTTGGCCCAGATTATCTTTCTTTACGCTAATTTCTTCCCCAAAGCCATCTTTAATGGAGACATCATGATTTGCATAACATGAACTATTAATAGTGGTAGCAGTGAAACCTGCTAATACGGCAAGGGTTAAGTTTAAACGGGTCATTATTATCTTCCTATTTACAAACCATCGATGATGCAATTGACTTTTCAGTAGGCAATTTGTTCCCCAGGCTTGAAGTACAAAATACTGTACATGGTTACGCCTTTCAGTTAGCCATGAAACGCCTGATAAAATCAAGCAGTTGGTTGACCTTGTGTTTGCCTCTTGAACTTGGAAATCGGCTTGGAAACGATAGCAAAAGATTTGCTGGCTGGCAACCGCCGGGCCTTAGCCAGGGCTATCAGTATGGTAGAAAATGGCGGTCCCGAGGCATTGTGGCTTGTAAGGAAGCTTTTCCCCTTGGGTGGTAAAGCACACATTATTGGGGTTACTGGCTCGCCTGGTGTAGGCAAATCAACTTTAGTGGGTGCACTTATAGGGCAGGCCCGTCAGGCAGGTCTTAAAGTGGGTGTACTGGCAGTTGATCCTTCGAGTCCATTTACAGGTGGTGCCATACTGGGTGACCGTATTCGTATGCAAGACCATACTTTGGACCAGGATGTGTTTATTCGCTCTATGGCCAATCGCGGACATGTTGGTGCAACAGCGTTTGCCACGTTTGATGTTGCACGCATGCTTGATGCATGTGGCTACCATGTTGTCATTATTGAAACGGTTGGTGCAGGGCAGTCTGAGTTGGCCATTGCTCAAGCAGCAGATACAACTATTCTTGCTCTTATGCCAGGCTCCGGTGACGAAATCCAAGCAATTAAGTCTGGGATTATGGAGATAGGAGATATCTTTGTTGTCAACAAAGGCGATCTTCCTGGTGCCAACAAGACTGCTGCCGAGATAAAAGGCAGTCTTGAGTTGGCTGGTCAAAGTAATCTCTGGAAGCCTCCTGTGCTC
>JACQVM010000107.1 GCA_016209785.1 Candidatus Melainabacteria bacterium
CACCTGTATACTCCCAGGAATTAGATGTAACTGGATATGAGCGACCAACACCGCCTGTAGCTAAAACCACAGCTTTTGCCTTAAACAAGACATATTTGCCACTTTCCCGCCAGTAGCCAAATGCTCCCGATATCCTGTCTCCATCCTTGAGAAGTCGAGTCATGGTACATTCCATGTAAACACTTATGCCTTGGTGGACACCTCTGTCTTGCAGGGTACGAATCATCTCAAGCCCTGTGCGATCACCAACGTGACAAAGACGCATATACTTGTGCCCACCAAAGGCTCTTTGCAAAATCTTGCCATCATTGGTTCGGTCAAACACAGCACCCCAGCGTTCTAACTCACGAACTCTCTCCGGAGCCTCCTGCGCATGCAGTTGCGCCATGCGCCAGTTGTTGAGCATCTTGCCGCCAGCCATGGTGTCACAAAAGTGTGTCTCCCAGCTATCCTGGCTATCTACATTAGCCAGAGCTGCCGCCACACCACCTTCTGCCATAACAGTGTGGGCTTTACCAAGAAGTGATTTACACACAAGCCCAACCGAGGAGCCTTGTGCTGAGGCTTCAATTGCAGCACGCAACCCTGCTCCACCTGCACCAACAACAATGACATCATGTTTGTAAGTTTCGTAATCTGCCATTTTAAAAAAGCCTTATATCAGTAAATGTTCCTGTAGCTAACATACGCACATAAAAATCAGCAAAGCCTACTGAAAAAAGGCTTACCCACGCCCAGAGCATATGGTGCTCGTTAAGCTTGCTAACTACTTGCCAAGCCTTAAGTTGTGTCTTGGTAGCTTGAGAACAGGAAAAACAATTCAGTCTGCCACCAATTAAATGACGAAATGCATGACAACCAAAAGTGTAATTGGACAAGAAAAGCACATTGCCTAAAAGAACCAGGCTGCCAAGTCCTATGCCAAATGAGCCTTCGAAGTTAAATGAGACAATGGCGTCATACCACAAGAAGCCAAGAACAATGATGGCAAGATACAGGAAGTACCTGTGCAAGTTCTGAAAGATCAAAGGAAACTTGCTCTCGCCACTATACCGCTCTCCTCCCAAATGACCTACAGCACAGCCTGGGGGATCCCAAAAGTAGGCTCGGTAATAAGCTTTGCGATAGTAATAACATGTTGCACGGAAAAGAGCAGGTACCCACAAGACAAGTATGGCCGGCGACCACTGCCACCAGTCAAAAGCTAACTTTGGTGAATAAAAAGGTGACAGATATGGTCCCCATTCATAATATGCTCCCTCCAACACCCTCCACGTAGCGTATACGATAAAAATTCCAAATCCAATAGCAACGGTTGCAGGCTCTATCCACCAAGCATCATGACGGGCTGTTGAACCCAATCCCGCAGTTCTACTAGCTGTCTTTGTATCGTTCATTCTGTGGTTCCCCAGACGCATATAACGTAGATCGTGACAATACGCAAACTTCCAAAGAGGCAGTCATATACTGTCGTGTCTTAATTTTGCTTTGTTGATTATAACTAGAATCAACCTGCAAAGGCTTAAGAATCCTAACCCTTGACTAAGGCCAAAGTGATAATAGCCAGTGCAACAATGCTCATCAGCATCATGAGCCCCGCAGGCATAAACTTGCGTGTTTTGGCAAAGCGCATCAATCCAATAATGAAAAGCGCCAATGCTACACAGTCTGCCAGAATGAGCCCGATTTTGACATTGGTTAAGCTTACAACATAGCTTACTGCTGACAGCACAAAACAAATCACGCCAGCGCTCAGTGAGGCTTTGCTTTTGCCCTTGAAAAATCCAACAAGCCCACCCAATAAGGCTAACGTTCCTAGCACCAAGATGGTTACTTGAGCTGTGCCAATCACAAGGTTACCTCCTTCAATGGTGCCACCATATTAGCAGCATAGGTAAGACAAAGATCACAGTTTCGATTTTCGTAGAAATCCCAGATCAAGCCGACTTTCTACGTATCGTTACGAAGTCAAGTTGTTGCCAGTGGTTTATTGCCTCGTTAGCATGGTGGCATAAGAGCGTTCCTACTTTCTGGGCAGGTGCATAGTTGCAACTGCTGTCTACTTGTGCGCTCAGGAGAACAAGCCATGAACCTAAACGAATCCTCACAAGAAATAATAGCCCCGGTGTCTGCCCGAAACTATCAGGTAATCACACGACTAGATGAATCTTTGCCTCTGGAGACAGAAGATTGGTTTTGTGTGGAACGCATAATTATGCGTCTGACAGAATTTGCACCCAGGGAAATACTTGTTGAGCTAACAACGGCAATCGTTTCGTTTACTGATGATCAGGCACGCAGAGCATACATGCTAGGACAGGAAGACGTGGTCGACGAAATGAGAGTAAAGGCAGCCTGAACTGTGTATCCACGACTTAGTGTGATGCGCGGTGCTATACTGAGTCATCTGCCAAGTGGTAACAAAGTGTTCCCCATGCAATCTTGTCATTTAAGAACCAACCCTGGCAGGTTGATAGAAGAAGGTGTCAGGCATGCCTAGGTTGTTCAACACAGTTGAATGGTGAATCTTGAGATGGTAATTTCAAATCTAGCTGCATTAGGTGTTGTGTACGCAGCTCTTTCCCCTCGCATTGCAACACATCTTTATGGAGCTATGCTTTTCCATCCCGACAAACATCCTTTAGGAAACTATCAAATAGAACAAATTAATGGCTTTGAGCGCCAAGAGATTTTCTTTGCTGGAGTAAATGGCAAGCAGTTACATGGCTGGTTGTTTAAAAACCCAGCAACTTCTAAGGTCATTTTGTTTAGCCACGGCAATGCAGGAAATCTGACCTATCGTGTTGAACTCATAAGGCTACTATTGACCTGTGGTGCATCGGTCTTTGTGTATGACTATCAAGGCTATGGCATGAGCAAAGGAAACCCCTCTCTTAAAGGCATTTGCCATGATGCGCAAGCAGCATATGATTATCTAGTCAATGAGCAGAAGGTTCCTGCCCATTCGATAATCTTGTATGGCGAATCATTAGGAGGCGGTGTTGCTTGCGAGTTAGCATCCAGGCGCCCTTGTGCTGGAATTATCCTCCAGTCTGCATTTGTTTCCTTAAGACGCATTGGCATAGAAGCCTTACCATTTGTATGTATCTACCCATCCTGGCTATTTCCTAAGCCTGAGCTCAATGCCCTGGCCTTTTTGCAAAATGAACATCCTCCTGTTTTGATATTGCATGGGCAACGTGACGAGGTCGTCCCGTTTGCTCATGCCCAGGAGCTTTATGAACAGGGAAACGGGGCAAAGTATTTTGCACCATTGCCTAACGCTGGACACAGTGATCTTGCAGAAATGGAAGGAGAAGCATATGCAAAAGCTGTCAGTGCCTTTCTTTCTAGAATTTCTTAGCAGTCCAACTCTTGTTCATTACAACAAATTGGTGCTAAAGGATATATAACTCGCATGTTGCCCATGATGGCTGGACACTTTATTAAGTGTTTGCTCACGCCCTTGGTGAGGGTACAGGACTGATAAGTTAGTTGGTAGGCCCAATTGACACTCCTAATGGGACTGTATTTGCCGGGAGTTAGCACAGATGGAAAACATAAACCTTTATGCTGCCTGGCTAGCCATCTTTGCTGGTTTCCTTACTGGCTCAATACAAGGGCTTTTTTTCCATCATGATGATTTTCTTGGTGGTTATGGATCTTGGACGCGACGTATGCTACGTCTAGGACATATCTCGTTTTTTGGAACTGCATTTGTAAATCTAGCCTTTGTCAGTACTGCCGGTTATGTCAGTGGCCATAAG